>JAFUZX010000189.1 GCA_017476405.1 Alphaproteobacteria bacterium
AATATATTGATGCTCAGGATGTATCAAATTATTCATGCTCATTTAAAGAAACAGAATCTAACGGAGGCACAGGCAGCGTTTCGGCAGATTGGTATGACGCAGAAAATGCTCGATATATGACTGTAACAGTCGGAAGCGGAGAGCCTGTAACACAGTTAAAAGAATGTTTTTCATCTGAGAAAGATGCAATAGTTGCGGCGAATGCTGCTTTAAAGCGTATCTCAAAATCGAATGTAACATTTCGTTTTTCAATTGCCGGAAGAACCGATCTTTTTGCAGAAAGTCCGCTTATTATAAGAGGATTTAATCCGAAAATTCCGACTAAATGGATCATGAATCGAGTTGAACATTTCTTGAGTACGAATGGTTTTATAACGAATGTTGATTGTTGTAATGGAGAAGGATAAATGACAGTTTATAGCGAAAAATTCAAGAAAGCTTTCAATTATGTGTTGAAGAATGAAGGTGGATATGTAAACGATCCAGATGATCCAGGAAAAGAAACAAAATATGGTATTTCTCAGCGCAGTTATCCGAACTTAAATATTCGGCAATTAAGCCTCAAAGATGCGGAAAAAAACTACTTTTGTGATTACTGGCTGAAGGGGAAATTCGAGCAAATTCCCGATGAAAACGTCGCAACTCAACTATTTGATTTATCAGTGAATTTAGGAATCCGAGCCACGACAATCGTTCTACAGCGTGCTTTGCGTTCGGTAGGTATAAATGTTCAAGAAGACGGTTTATTCGGTCCTGTGACACTTTCTGGCGTAATTTTTTCGAAACCGTCAATTTTGTTAGCTGCAATTAAATCCGAAGCTGCCGGATATTATCGACTTATAGCAGCTAAGAATCCAAGTCAGCAGAGATTTTTAAACGGTTGGCTGAATCGTGCTTACAGACAAATAAATTAAAGGAGGAAACAAAAATGGAAAATCTGAAAACAATCATTACAAATGAAAAAGTAAAAGGTGGAATCGCAATTGCTGCTGCGATCATCATGTTTTTTACCCCCGATCATATCGATCTCATAATTGAATCTTTACTGGCTGCTTTCGGAATTCAAAAATTGGTTCTGAAAAAGGATGATTAGTATTTGGAAAAAGGAAATTTTTTTAGCTAAAACCTTAACAATTTTAAGTATATCTTCTTTGCTGAGGTTTTGAAAATTTAAAATATCCGTATCAGAAATGCTGTTCCTATAGGTAAAAAGGAAGCAGTAATTAAAAAGAAAGTTTTTTATTTCATTTCTTTGATTGACTCAAGAATGCTTATACCATCTTCTTTTGAATCAGATTCAATGTGCAACAGGGAAAATTTATATAAAATTATGTTTGGTAATGAACAACATTCAGCGATGGTTAATCGATTAATTTTATTTTGAAAAAATCGATAGTTTTGAGCGTATAAACTTTCAGAATTTTCGGTAATTTTTCCTGTTAAGAGTATATCTAGCAAATCGGACACTTTACTATTTTTTTCTACAGAGATTCTTAAGTTCGTTTTATCGATTACACCGCAACGAGTTAATCCATGAATAAGCCTATCGATGGTAAAGCATATATCCTTCAGTTTGGTATCTCTTCGTTGTTCATGGAATCTGAGGTTTTCACGAAGAGCCTTAAGAAGCAAAATGATCGTAATGAATTTATCTTGTCCGAAAATAAGCTGACTTAAATTATCTTCATTCTCGAAAGTCATTATGGCACCTGCAAGAAATTGATTTTCTAATTCGTTAAATTCAAGGCAATTGCTCTTTTTATGAAAAGCAAAATCTACTAACTCATTCCAAAAGATCCTACACTTTGTTGATGTCCAAGTATAATTATCGGATACTGAAAATCCATCTGACTCATTCAAAATTCCGTAAATAGTTTGTTTATTCATATTAGTCATTGTTTCACCTGTATTCTTTAATCGTGAGTTATATATCGCTTACTAATGTCTTTAAGTCAAATCATTTGTTGAAAAGAATCGGTGTTTTCTCATTTTTTCATTGAAAACGTCTCAGGTAAATGTTGCAAACATATTGAGACCTTGAAATTAGCGTGATATGCTTTGAAAAAGTTATTTGTATTAGGAGTCTCACAATGAATAAAAGCGAATTAGTAAAAGCGATTTCTGAAAAATCTGGATCAACGATCAAGGATACCGAAAAGTTTTTGGACTCTTTTATTGAAACGATATCTGAAGTCATGAAAAAAGGCGATGACGTCTCGTTGGTAGGTTTTGGAACATTCTCTGTAGCAAACAGAGCTGAAAGAATCGGTCGCAATTTTAAGACAGGAAAGAATATTCAAATTCCAGCATCAAAGT
>JAFUZX010000190.1 GCA_017476405.1 Alphaproteobacteria bacterium
AAGTAACAGAAAATGGTGTAACTATTATAGGAAATTCTAATTTAGCAGCAAAAGTAGCATACGATTCCAGCCAACTATTTGCAAGAAATGTTTATAATTTTATATCATTAATGATTAAAAACGGAAAAGTAGATTTATCAGATGAAATTATACAAGCTACAATAATGACTAAAAAAAATAAAAAGAAGGCATCTAAATGACCCAAACAAAAAATGATATACTAGAGCTTGCTATAAAGAATGCCAAATCAATTGGAGCTGAAAGTGTAGATATTATTCTTACCGAAAATGAAACTCTTTCAGTAAGTACTCGTCTAACGAAATTGGAAAAATTAGTTCAAGCTAATATATCTGAAGTAAATATAAGGGTATCAGTAAATAATCGATATGCGACTATCTCAACTGATAATATTAATTCCTTAAATGATAATAATTTTATTGAAAAAGTAGTTTCCGCAGCAAAAAATGCTCCGCAAGAAAATATACAAATTCGTCCGGATTCGACTGAATTATGTAATAAACTAAAAAAAATAGATATTTACGATAACAACTTCATAGCCGATCCGAATAATTTTGTACATAAAGCTCAAGAGTGTGAAGAAATTGCGTTACAAACAAATGGAATAACGAATTCTGAAGGAGCTGAAGTTAAATACGCAAAAACTATTTTCACATTAATACGAGATGACGGTTTTTGCGCTTCATATAAAAAAACGGAAAACCAAATTTCAGCAATCACACTTGCTGAAAAAAACGGAAATCTGGAACGTGATTACGCATATTCCGTTTCAATTTACAACTCTGATTTAAAAAGTGCTAAAGAAATCGCAAAAGAAGCCACTGAAAAAACTTTAAAAAGATTGGGAGCAAAAAAAATTAAATCATGTAAAGTTCCAGTAGTTTTTAACCGTGAAACCTCAGGACAATTACTAAGTAGCTTGCTTGGGGCTTTAAATGGAGCATCAATTGCCCGTGGAATCAGTTTTTTAAAAGATAAAAAATCAAAAAAAGTTTTTTCTGAAAACATAACAATAAAAGATAAATACGCTATCGATAGAGGACTAAGATCTCGCCCGTTCGATTCAGAAGGGTTAGAATGCAAAAATACAAATATTATTACAAATGGAATAATAGAGTCATTCTTGCTTAACACAAAATACGCAAACAAATTACAAATGAACAGTACAGCAAACGCAAGCGGATGGGAAAGAATCTCGCCCAATAATGTTTTCATAGAAAATGGGAAACATTCGTTTACTGATTTAATAAAAAATATAAAAAGCGGATTATATATAACAGAAGTTTTAGGAAATGGTATAAATATTATTACCGGTAATTATAGCCAAGGAGCTGTTGGATTTTGGATTGAAAATGGTACTATATCCTACCCTGTTCATGAAATTACAATTGCGGGAAATATTTCCGAAATGTTTCTGCATTGTAATGTCGCATCAGATCTAAAATTAGAATTTGGAATAGATTCCCCAACAATTTTCTTTGATGAAATGATTGTTGGTGGAATATAAAATATGGAGCATATTTAAAAATGAGAAACAAATATACAGTAATTATTTTTACAATAATATTGTCTTTAATCTGTAATGTTTATGACTGTTATGCGGCAAAGATAAAGAATAAAACTAAAAAAAAGAATACCAAAAGTGAATTAATTATTTCAGTCCCAAAACAATCTATTGTTATGGATTTCGATACTGGAGAAGTCGTTTCTGAATTAAACGCCCATGAACTTTGTACACCTTCATCAATGACCAAAATTATGACTTTATATTTAGTTTTTGAAGCTCTAGTAGAAGGAAAATTGCATTTAGACGAAGAACTTCCAGTAAGTGAAAACGCAAAAAATCAAGAAGGATCAAGAAGCTTTTTTGAAGCCGGATCTTTAGTTTCAGTAAAAAATCTTATATTGAGTATGATTGTACATTCTGGAAATGACGCATGTGTTGTAATTGCGGAAAAATTAGCGGGAGATGAAGAAGCATTTGCAGCTTTAATGAACGAAAAAGCGGAACAATTCGGATTAAAAAATACTCACTTTACAAATTCTACAGGCCTGCCAAACGAAAAACATTATTCTACTATGTATGATCTTGCGATTATTAGCAGACATATAATAGCGGATTTTCCCGAATATTACCGTTATTTCGCTGAAAAAACATTCACAGCTAACGGAATCACCCAAAATAACAGAAATACATTGCTCGGAAATTCTTTAAATATAGATGGATTGAAGACAGGTCATACAAAAGCTGGCGGATTTGGAATAGTTATATCCGGGAAAAAAAATGGAAAGCGTTTGATTGCTATTGTTAATGGATGTAAATCTGAAAAAGCAAGAGCAATCGAAGCAAACAAAATTTTAGCGTTAGGATTTAATGAATACATAAATGTAAAAGTAGCATCAAAAGATTATCCGGTTACTACAGCAAATGTTCAGTTTGGTAAAAGAGATAAAGTAAATTTATATACAAACGAAAATATTTCTGCGGTAATACCAAAAAAATACAGAAAATCTCTTGTTATAAGCGTTAATGTCAATGAACCGATTCCTGCTCCTATCTTACATGGAACAAAAGTAGGAACATTAACTTACAAATATGGAAACTACTCTTCAAAAGAATTTGAGTTATTTGTTCATGAACCTGTAGCAAAAATGAATACAGTTGAAAGATTTTCTTACAATATAAAAGCTTGGTTTAATAAAAATACAACGACACCAGGATTATCGTCGGAAAAAAATGAAATACATACAACAACTGATGCAGAAGAGAATATCAATTAATGTTAAATG
>JAFUZX010000019.1 GCA_017476405.1 Alphaproteobacteria bacterium
ACGAACAGAACACCTAAAGTATTAATAGCGGATATTTCTAATTCTGAATTACCGTTAGGAGACATAACAAAAATAAAAGAATTCAGCACTCCGAATATAAATATTATAGTAACAGGAACAAGAAATGATGTCGGTTTATTCCGCGATCTTATGAACATGGGAGTTTCAGATTATATAGCGAAACCATTAAGCCAAACTATTCTGAAGAAAGCAGTAGAAGAATGTATAAATAACAAGAAAATTGTTGTTGAGAAAAGCGGAAAACTGATCAATGTAATTAGCTCTGTAGGAGGAGCTGGAGCTACGACGATAGCAACAAACATCGCTTGGCTTCTTGCTAATGTTAACTTTAAACGTACTGTTTTAATGGATATGGATTTTCTTTTTGGAACAGCGAATCTTTTAATAGACTTAAAAGCTGAAAACGCATATTTGGATATTATAGAATCGCCGGATAAAATAGATGACTATTTCGTTGAAACTATTTTAAAGAAATCAAGTAATCGTTTGTATTATCTTGGAGGCTTATGTGATCTTGTACGAGGAATAGTTGTTGATCTTAAAGCCTTTGACGCTCTTGTAAACATCATTAAAAAACAATTCAATTACGTTGTTGTTGATTCTCAAAGGGAAGTATCCGGTGTTACGAAAGTAGGTATGAATAGAACTGAAACTTTCATAATTGTAATTGAAATGAGCTTGGCATCTGCGCAAAACACCGCTCGACTTTTAGAATTTTTCAATACAGATCAATCCGGAAAGAAAATACTAATTGTCGCAAACAAAGTTGGAATGTCGAGTAACGGAGCATTATCAAAAGAAGCTTTTGAAAGAGTTATCGGAAGGAAAATAAATTATTCCATACCATTTGATGAGGTATCGACTTTAGCATCTGCGAATATAGGACAACCAATAGCCGCTTCAGGAGGACCAACCGTTGAGATTATAGAAGAAATTACAAACGATCTTTTGGGCAAAAACGAATCTGTGGCAATTGAAAACGCAATTTCAGCTAAAGAAGGCATAACTTTGGAAGTAGTAAAGAACAAGGTCTTAGATTTTATTAGCAAACTTAGATAATCTATAGGAGGTTAATATGGTTTCAGCTGCTGAACAACAAGCACAACAAGGTGAAATAGAAGAATCCCCTCTTCTTACGGTTTTCCGAAAAGAAGCACATGATACCATGTTGAATCGAATCAATTTGGCTTCAGCTTTCAAATTAACTCCGCAAGAACTTCGTGTTGAAATTGAAAACTTCGTTTTTGAATATGCGCAAGAACGACGAGCTCAAATAACAAAAAGAGAGCAAATTGGAATAGCTCGAGAGCTGGTCGACGATATGATTGGTCTAGGTCCGCTTGAACTTTTGCTTGAAGATGAGGCTATCTCTGATATCGTGGTCAATGGAGCACATCAAATATACGTTGAAAAAAGAGGATTAATGCAACTTGCTCCAGTAAAATTCAGAGACGAAGCTCACTTACTACAAATTGCGCAACGTATAGCGAACCGAGTCGGCCGTCGTGTTGATACATCAAGCCCTCTTTGCGACTGTCGTTTACCTGATGGAAGCCGTGTTAACATTGTCGCTCCACCTATTGCTCTTGATGGAACCTCCATTTCAATTCGTAAATTCTCCAAAAAAGCTATGGATTTAAAAAAGTTAGCTAGTTTCGGCGCTCTTACGGATGCAATGGTGCGTGTTTTGGAAATAGCATCTACGTGTGGTTTGAATATCATTGTCTCAGGTGGTACAGGTTCCGGGAAAACGACTATGTTGAACGCTCTTTCAGGTCTTATTGACCCTCGTGAGCGTATTGTAACTTGCGAGGACGCTGCTGAGCTCAAATTACAACAGCCTCATGTGGTTCGTTTGGAAAGTCGTCCACCAAACATTGAAGGAAAAGGTGAAGTTACGATTCGTGATCTTGTTAAAAACGCTCTTCGTATGAGACCTGATCGAATTGTTATCGGAGAGGTTCGTGGTGAAGAATGTATAGACATGTTACAAGCTATGAACACAGGTCACGATGGTTCTATGTCAACGATTCACGCAAACAAAGCTCGTGAAGCATTTATTCGTCTTGAAAACATGGTTGCCATGTCAGGTTTCGGTCTTCCAAGCGAAATTGTGAAAGCGCAAATCGCAGGTGCTGTTAACTTAATCGTACAAACAGAGCGTCTAAATGATGGTTCCAGAAAAATTACGGAAATTGTTGAAGTTACAGGCATGACAGAAAGAGGAGAAATCGGATATCAACATTTATTTAAATTTGTACCTATGGGAGAACAAGATCACAAAGTGTTTGGTCGTTTTGATGCCTGCACAGAGCGTCCTATGTTTTTAGATAAAGCTATTACATATGGTCTTGATAAAGAATTATTGCAAATCATGCGAGAAGCTATGGACGCCAACGCAAATGCCGGAGATTCCGAAGATGATAGCTCAGATTATTGATGTTGTAATTTGCTTACTTGTGTCATTTATTTTCGCATTTATATCGTATAAATTATCGCATAAATTAATGACGAAAACAGAGATTAAACAAGATAATAACGCTATATTAGAAAGAAGAATCAAAATTCTGTCTAAACAACAAGATGATTTATTGGAAAGCGCAAGTGAAAGAGTCTCCACTTTCTTAAAAGTTCAAAATGAAGAATTTGGACAAACTGAAGGAGCCAGCGATTCAATGTATGATCGTATCAGAAGAATTATGAAAAACGCTGGTATTACTGATATGAATACATCGACATTCATTACATTATGTTCTATAGGGGGTATAGCATTTGCGGCATTTATACTTTACTTTGAATTTCTTAATTTTATAACTGGAATACCGATTGGATTTTCTGTCGGCGCATATCTCGTATATAACTTTTTAGCCTCGAGAGCTGAAGCTAGAAGAATGGAATTTTTGCAACAACTTCCCGATGCGATAGACATGATGATTCGAGGCGTTAAAGCAGGTTTGAACATGGATCGAGTCGTAAAACTAGTAAGTATAGAAGCGAGACCTCCGATTTCTGAAGAATATCTTACAATCAGTCAGAAATTTGATCTTGGTGTTGAGCCTGAAAAAGTACTTGTTGAAGCTGCGGATCGTGTTAATCTTGAAGAATTTCGGTTCTTAGTCGTCGCACTTATTCTTCAAATAGAAAATGGTGGTGTTTTAGGTGAAATTTTACAAAATTTATCTGGTATAGTTAGAAAAAGACTGGAATTAGGATTAAAAATGAAAGCGATGTCAGCTGAAGCGAGAATGTCAGCAATCGTTATCAGTGCATTACCTTTCGTTTTCGCCGGAATTATGGCTCTTGTTAATCCAAATCATATTCAAGAATTTACAAAACCAGGAACCGGACAAACTTTGCTAAAAATCGCATTGACATTATTTAGCTTAGGAACATTTTTCATGTTGAAAGCAACGAAATTAAAGGTGTAACAATGTCAGAAACTATGGCTACAATTTGTTGTTTTTTTGTCGCTCTTATAAGCTTTTATATATTATTACCATACGCAAAAAAAACAGTTATCGGATTAATTAGTGATTATAGAATCCTTGTTCGCATAAAAAAATTACCTTCATCACAAGAATATTATGAAGACGACTCAGATGATGTAAGTTCTGAAAGTATCGGATTAAGTCAAAAAGGTTCAGTTGTAGGTGACAGTGCTTTATTTAATTACATTGCGCAAATGAACAGCGGTTTAATTGAAGAAATGCAAGAGCTATTGTTAAAAGCCGGTATGAGACAAAGAAACGCAATGGAAGAATTTATGAAATCAAAATTCAATGCTGCCATTGCTATTTTCTTTATATCATTTTTAATATTTTCTACGAATGATTGGGATATTCCGCTTGCTATGGCTTTCGGATTATCACTTATCGCAAGTATATATGGCTGTCATAAACTAACTAATATGAATCTTGAAATGATAGCTGAAAAACGACGTGAAGCTATTGAACATGGTGTTCCTGACTTAATTGACTTACTTGTTATTTGTTCTGAATCCGGATTGGATTTAAATGGATCTATCAAAAGAATTGCTCGAGAGTTGAGAACCTCAAACCCTATTCTAGCTGATGAAATGAGCTTAACAGCTATTGAGCTTGAAATGATTCCTGATAGTAGACAAGTATTTATAAATTTAGAGAATAGAACAAACAGTTTACAAATTAAGACATTATCAAAAACGCTAAGTCAATCCATAGAATACGGATCTTCGTTATCTACATCTCTAAGAGATCTAGCGGTAGAATCCAGACAGAAACGTATGCTTGACGCAGAGGCAGCCGCAGCTCAAGCCCCTACCCTTCTTACGTTACCTATGATGTTCTTTATTATGCCGTGTTTATTCATTGTCATGTTAGGTCCGGTTGTAGCCGGTATGATTCGTTCTTTCTCAGGTGGTGGTTCATAAAAAAAGATAGACGTTGAAAATAAGAAATTGTAAATCATTCATACAACTTTTTTTCAATATATTTCTTTTATTAATTTAATGCATTGTGTAAACTAAAGCGAATCTGGATATTTGTGCGGTCGTAGCTCAGCTGGATAGAGCACAGGATTCCTAATCCTGGTGTCGCAGGTTCAAATCCCGCCGATCGCACCACCTCAAAAATCAAGCAAAATTGAAGATTGAAACAAATTGAAAAATACTGTTTTTCTCATTTTTGGTCCCATATTGGCACCACTTTTCCATTTGCGCCAATATATAACACTGCAAACTTTTTTTTATCCGTAGATCCGAAAAACACCGAACTAATTTTTTTGGGGCATTTTTTTACTAAAATAAGGTAGAAGTAAATGCTAAAAACTGCTTCCATTTTTGCGGAAAAACGCTTTTGTTACGAAAAATCTTGCTATATCTCCTGATTTGTAGAGACTTTTTCAATTTCTATATTTTAATTATCATAGTTCTTGAGTAGATTAAGTAGATAATCTGAGCGGTAATGCTGAGATCAAAGTCTTTGAGATAAAGAAGCTCTAAAACAAAGTCTACATATGAATAAAAAATAATTGTTCAGCATCAGAACTTGTCCCGATCGTAAAAAAGCTTGCGCCATGCGAATCAGCCTGTGATGAGTGGAAGACTTATGATGGTCTGGTGAACGCTAGCTACAAAAAACATTACAGTGTCACTTCATAGCTATGATGTTTTGCAAATACAGAGCGCATGTTAACGGAATTGACAACTTTTGGGGAATCGTAAAAGACAGAATCAGCAGAATGAGAGAAATCACATGTGAAAAGTTCAACCTACACTTGAAGGAGATCGAATAGCGATTTGATCATTGTCATAAAAAAATTTTACAAAGTGTTATTAACTAATCTCAGATCTTATCCTCTTTAATCTAGTCTAGAAGCTTATTCAATGTACGAAATATTTGCTGATATAAAGTGCGCCGATACCAAAAATCATGATAAACACAAAAATTGTCATTAATAATAAGTAAAGATAGCTTTTTAATTCAGCTAATCCATCCTTTTCCAGTATATTATGTTTTTCTTCTTCGGATATTCGAAAAAAATTTATGATACCGTCAATTCTTATGGCCGCAATAAAGTACAATGTCAAAAAATAATTCCATTTCAACACAAAAATCAAAAATGCCACCATACAACTCATCACAGCTATACGGATTTTTTTATGTTCTAAATCTTCAGAGAATTTATCCGCATTCCAAAAATATTTTGAATAAGGAAGTTGAAAAAATATGTACGATTCGAAAAATACAACAACGGATAACATATAAATCTGTTCATAATGAAAAAAATATCCGAGAGATTCCGTCAATACCCACAAAGTAAATATCAAAAGTTCTTTCAAACTGCTTTTTTGCATTTTTCGTTTACTCCGATTTTGATATTTGCAGCAAAATTATTCTTTAAGCTAACCAATTTTATATAAGATAATAAAATTATTTCCTTTAATTTTTGTATACTTCGTATATTTTTTTGTTATCTCAATTCCAAATACGTTTTTTTGTATTGTGATTTTTTCTGATATATCAACGAAAAATAAGTAATTTTATGAGTTCTCCGCTAAAAATTTCCAATCTTATTTTACGGCAATATCGTTTAATTTCAATGCTCTAAAAGTTATGAAGTAAGAGACATTCAGTGGAACGATCCTTCTAACATTGATCTTTATTAAGCACTTTATGTCTCAGTTACTCCTTTTCTGAATAAGATCTTTTATTTATATTCCAGATGATAAATCAGTTGTATTGTTTTTCATCAGTTGTTTGTTTAATACCTTCCAAAGCTTCTTTTAATTGATCTATTTGCGCTCCTTGATTTTTTATTTTTGTGAATAACGCATCAATTAATTGATTTTGAAGTATTTCTTTATGAGTAGCGTATGGATAGGAAATTGAACTTGATAATTGCTGTTGTAGTGATGATATTCTTTCATCTATGTTAATATCATTCATTGTTTTTTTGTTATCATCATCTTTTGTCTGATGAGATAATTGATCTATTGTTTTTTCTTGTTGCATGGAAAAATTAAAAGACCGATTATCTATTTTACTGATATTATCAAAAGAAGGAGTTTTAGATTGATATAACGTTTGATTATCAAATGATGGATAAAAAGGTTCCGCAGATAGATTATTGATATTATTATTCATTATAGTATTTGTTTGAAAGATTGTTTGATTCGGTAGAGGAGTTGTTGTTGGCGCAAATATGTCATCTGTTGAGCTTGGCGAAAATATATTTGTTGTAACATTTGAAATCGGTGATGTTAATGAACTATTCGAAAATGATGGAAATATATTTGTAGTATTATTAAAAGTTATCGACGAAGAAGCTATTTTTTGTTTTGATTGAGCTTGATACATTGGTTTTGTCGCTTGTGTTGCAGTAAATTTTATCGAATCAAACGATGAATGAGAAGGTTCACTTGCTGTTGATGTCGAATAATAGTTTGTTGAATTGTTGAACGATGAATTAGATTTTGTGTTTGTCGTTGACGTAATATGGCTTTCTGAAGTTAAGTTTGAATGTGGAATGTTGACCATATATTGTTGAGGCATTTTGTTTTCCGTTGGAATATAGTGTGTTTTAGTATCATCAAAAATTCTTGGCTGATAAAATCTTTGTATCTCCGACATAGCTTCTTGAGATAGAGACATTTTTGAAAGCGAATAATGAAAGACAGGCTCTGATTTTCCTTTTACTAGTAGTAAGTTAGGCTCTGTAATCATTTCTGAAATATTGGTTTTGAGATTCTCTGGTATCATATCTATTACAATGTAGACAGTTGGTGCTATTTTTTCAAATACCGAATTTGCAAATATAGCTTTTTTAGATTCAAAATATTTCATGCATCTCTCATAAATGCTATTATATAATGGTGTAGGTTTAGTTTCTTTTCCTATATTCTTAATTGAAGATTCGATTTTTTTAAATATAGCCCAATCTAACATACTATTTGGATCATTGTTTAAAAATCTTAATAAAGTATTAATAAAATCAATTTGAACAGAAGCACAGTGAAAAATGGAAAGTCTTCCATAAAACTCATTACCTTTATCTGTGTTTAATATGAAGTTCCAAATGCATAATGAATATACAAGGTGATTTAGTTTGATTAAATTTTGTCCGTAATCAACTAATAACATTGCTTTTTGAGTAGTAGGTAATAGTCGAAAATTTCCCAAATGATCTGGGGCTAGAAATATATCTTCAATTACTTGATTCGCTTGTGTATATCTTCTGAGTCTGCGCAGTATACTGCTATATTCATATTTTATGATGGCGATATTTTTATTATCAAAATGATATTCTGAATTGTTGTTACGCAATATGGATCTTAGAGAATACTCAATAGTAGTAGCGATTTGATTACGCACATAATCATCACGTATATCTTTTAATGACTTAATATCATTGATTATCTGCGTTACATCGGTGTATTTTTTTACTGCTATTGGAGCTGTTATTTGTTGTGGTTGTAAAGATTGATATAACATGGATTGCTGCTTATTAAATGTATTATTTATATTACTTACATCGAAAGCATTTATGTTATTTATTGATAAAATCAGAGCTAATTTACAAATTGTTCTCATTTTTTTTCCCCATTTTTTAACAAACTACGTATTGTGGCGAAACATATCATAAAAAATATTCGTTGTATATGATAAAAGATGATTGTTTTTATAGTTCTATATTTAAATTTTTCTGTTAAGCTTGATTAATTCATTGATTATGTCAAATTGAAAATTCGGATTTCTTAACAAAATTTCAGCGATTGTTTTGATTTGTTCAATTATATTTTCGGAAAGTTGATCAAGTAGTTGCTTGTGTGTTTGTTTTTCGGAATCTTTTTTACTTATTTCTAACACGTCTCGAACTAAAGCTTGCGCACATAACAATTCCAATTTTACCATGGCACGATCTTCGCTCAAAATGGGAGGCATATCTGTTTCGCTATCGGCTATCCCTAAAAAATCAATTAGATGATCAAGTTTACTATTTTTGGCAACCAAATTACTTTTCATACTCTACTCTCCATAAAATTTACGCATAAACCAAAAACAACACTGTAAAATATTTTAAACAATATTGTATTTCTCTTCAATATACTATATAAGTATTTTAATATTTTTTTCAGGAGATGTGAATGCGCCACAGCGATTCAGCTATAGTGCATACGGTTGCTCAGCTAAAAGGACGAAGACTGAGGATGGCTAGAGCTCTTACTGGATTTTCACGGCAAGAATTATTTGAAAAAATCGGAATAGCGACTTCTACCATAGATACATGGGAAAGCGGAAGAGTTGAGTTGTCTCAAAAAAGTGCTGAACGAGTATGTTCCGCTTTAAAAAAGGTTGGAGTAGCATGTTCAATAGAATGGTTACTAACGGGGGGAGGCACTCCTCCTCGTTTGATGGATACACTTGAAAAGACAATGACTGAATTAGGAAGTTTCAGGTATCCTGATTTTTCAACTAACTCTAATTCAACATCTTTTTATAAATTAAAAAAACTACCATCTTTGATGGATGAATCAATAAAAAGGGAATTGAGTTTTTTTCTGACTATACATCCGGGATCTATTTTTCATATAGTGGAAAAAGATTTCAGCAACGCAAGATTTAAACGTGGCGATTGCGTTGCCGGTATAGAAGAAAATGTTCAATCTTTGATTGGTAAGAATGTTATAGCTGTTTTAGTTGATTCAAGCGTGATTTTATGCAGAATATTAAATTGCAGTGAAGATGGTTTCAGTAACGTATATATTAATTCCGATGAACAAAATAAAAAAGTTCAGATAATTAGTGCTGCTGAAATTATTTGGCACAGGATGTTAAAACGGTTTCATTGAAATAAAAACCGAAATTTTTTTGTTTATTTGGAATTAAGGTGGTATACTTACCCGATCACAATACGAGATGGAGAAAAATACACAAGTGGATGAATGGGGATTTGTAATTGAAAATTCAGTTGTGAATAGATATGTAAAATCCATATACGATGTCGCAGCAAAAAGTAAAAAAGAGAAAGAAGTTGGTAAGCAACTTACTATGGTAGCTGATTCTATTACTGGTTTAAGTAATTTTAGGAAATTTTTAAAAAAAACAGCTTTTTTCCCGCAATATGGAAGGTTTCTTGTGGAATTTTTTAAGAGTAATTCGAATTTATTACCTGAAGTTTCTAATTTATTTGATTTGTTGTTAGAAAATAACCGAGTAAATATTATTGTCGATATATGTCGGGCGTATTCAGCTTACTTGGATAAATTAGATGGGAAAAAACTAATTTATTTAACAATCGCTAATGAACCAACAAAAACGCAAATGAATGACTTAATGAAAGATTTAAAGGATGTATTTGGTTCAAAAATAGAGTGTATTACAAAAGTAGATCCTTCTCTTAGAGACGGTTTTAAGCTTCAACATAGATCAAAGGTTTTGGATTATTCGCTAAAATCAAAATTAAAGCGTTTACGTAATGCCATTAGGAGTGAAAATTATGAAAATTGATGCTTCAGAAATAAAATCTATACTAATGAAGCGTATAGAGGACTTTGATTCAGGTCCAGAATTCCTTGAAATAGGAAAAGTACTGTCAGTTGGCGACGGTGTCGCTCGTATATATGGTTTAGATAATGTATCTATGGGAGAGAAAGTAGTTTTTTCTTCAGGAGTGGAAGGTATGGCTATGAATCTCAGTGAAGATACAGTTGACGTCGTCTTATTCGGTGAAGATCGAAGTGTTTTTGAAGGTATGGAAGTTCGCAGAACTCACAATATTGTCGATGTTCCTGTTGGCAAGGCGTTACTCGGGCGTGTCGTTGATGCTTTAGGAAATCCTATAGACGGAAATGGAGCGATTAGAGCAACTGAGCGGAGAGTCGCCGATGTAAAAGCTCCGGGTATTATTACTCGTCAATCTGTTCACGAAGCTATGCAAACAGGATTAAAAGCTATTGATTCTTTAGTTCCGATTGGTCGTGGTCAACGTGAGCTTATAATTGGAGATAGACAAACAGGAAAAACAGCAATTGCTATCGATACTATTATTAATCAAAAATATGCGTTCGACAATAATATCGAAAAGGATAAGCTATATTGTATTTACGTTGTTATAGGGCAAAAAAGATTTTCTGTCGCTCAAATCGTGAAAAAACTTACTGAAGCCGGAGCAATGGAGTATACAACGGTAGTTGCGGCCACAGCTTCTGAAACAGCGACAATGCAATATCTTGCGCCATACACAGGGTGCGCTATGGGAGAGTATTTCAGAGATAACGGAATGCATGCGCTTATTATTTACGATGATCTGTCTAAGCATGCAGTCGCATATAGGCAAATGTCTTTATTATTGCATAGACCTCCGGGGCGTGAGGCGTTTCCGGGAGATGTTTTTTATTTGCATTCTAGATTGTTGGAGCGTGCCGCAAAATTGAATGATGAGCATGGTGGGGGATCGCTGACGGCATTGCCGATTATTGAAACACAAGCCGGTGATTTATCCGCTTATATTCCTACAAACGTTATTTCTATTACCGATGGACAGATATTCCTTGAAAGCGATCTGTTTTACAAAGGAATTCGTCCAGCTATTAATGTCGGTCAATCTGTTAGTCGTGTCGGATCATCAGCGCAAACTAAGTGTATGAAACAAGTCGCTGGACATATTAAGCTGGATCTGGCGCAATATCGTGAAATAGCGAGCTTCGCTCAATTCGCCTCTGATTTAGATTCAGCCAGTAAAAAACTCATATCACGTGGAGAACGGTTGACAGAGTTGCTGAAACAGCCCCAGTACGCACCTATGACTGTTGAAGATCAGGTTGTAAGTATTTTTATTGGTGTACATGGATTTTTAGATACTTTATCTTTGAATGATGTCAATCATTTTGAAGAGTATGTACTAAAACGAATGAAAAGTGAGCAATTGGGATTATTAGCTGAGATTAGAGATAAAAAGCAACTGTCGGATGAAATGATTGTTTCCTTAAAAGACATTATATCGAAATATCTAAGCGATTTTTCTAAGGAAAAAGAGTTAGCTAAGCAAAAGAAAGAGTAGTTATTAGGAGTATTTATGGCGACCTTGAAAGAGCTGCGCAATAAAATCGGAGTCATAGAGTCAACTCGGAAAGTCACTTCCGCAATGAAACTTGTTGCCGGCGTTAAGTTGCGTAAATCTGAGCAGAAAGCGGAAGCGTCGCAAGAATATGCTGTAACGCTCAATAATATGCTGGCAAAAATACGACGAGAATTTATTGATGTGGAATCTGAACTGTTTTTTGGTAGAAAAAACGTAAAGACAGAGTTATTGGTTGTTTTTTCTTCAGATCGAGGACTTTGCGGAAATTTTAATTACTTGGTCGGGAAAAAAACAATGCAGATTGTTCATAATCTTCATCAATCCGGTAAAAATGTCAGAATTATATGTGTGGGTAATAAAATTCGGGAAATTTTGAAAAAATTTTCTGAGCATTTCGAAAAAATAGACAAGATTGACGATTTTTATCGTATCGGGGATACTTATGAAAATTCAAAAAAGCTTGCGGAAAGAGTTATTCATGAATTTTCAGTAGGTGAAGTAGATAAGGTTGATCTCATATATACACACTATTATTCGGCAATGAATCATGATGTGCTGCTAAAAGAGATGATTCCGTTGTCATGTGAGCCGAATAACGATAAAACTGATACTGTATTTGAGCCGAATGTAGAAAAAGTATTATCAGATCTACTGCCATTCAATATCGGAATCCAAATTTATCAAGCAGCTTTAGAAAGTATTGCAAGTGAACAGAGTTCTCGTATGACATCTATGGATAACGCAACAAGAAATGCTGACAATCTTTTATCTGAATTTAAGATGAAATACAATCGTATGAGGCAAGCGAAGATAACTCTTGAACTTGTGGAAGTGATTTCCGGAGCGAAGGCAATTGCTAAAGAATAATAAAAGGAATAAAAGATAATGGAAAAAAAGGTAAATAAAGGAAAAATTTCTCAAGTTTTAGGGGTCGTTGTCGATGTTACTTTTGAGGACAGAATTCCATCGATCATGGATGCTCTTGAAGTCGATAATAATGGACGAAAGCTCGTTCTTGAAGTTGCTCAGCAATTAGGAGAGCATTCAGTTCGCACTATTGCTATGGATGTCACGGATGGTCTTGAACGTGGACAAGAGGTAATTGATACCGGGAAAATGATTGAAGTTCCTGTCGGTCGTAATCTGTTAGGACGTATTGTGAATGTTATTGGTGAGCCGGTAGATAATAGAGGGCCTGTGAAAGCCGATACATACTTACCTATTCATCGGAGTGCGCCTCCTTTTGTTGAACAGGCCACAGAGGCTGAAATCCTTACTACGGGAATTAAAGTTGTTGATTTACTTGCGCCGTACGCTAAAGGGGGAAAAGTAGGGCTTTTTGGAGGAGCGGGTGTAGGAAAAACAGTTTTGATTGAAGAACTGATAAATAACATAGCAAAAGCGCATGGAGGATTTTCTGTTTTTGCCGGTGTCGGAGAAAGAACTCGTGAAGGAAATGATCTTTATCATGAAATGATTGAGTCTGGAGTGATAGATCTTGAAGGAGATAAATCCAAAGCAGCTTTAGTATATGGTCAAATGAATGAGCCACATGGGGCTCGTGCCCGTGTCGCTCTAACAGGATTGACAATTGCCGAGTATTTCAGAGATAAAGAGCATCAGGATGTGCTTTTATTTATTGATAATATATTCCGATTTACGCAAGCGGGATCTGAGGTTTCAGCATTACTTGGACGTACGCCGTCAGCGGTCGGATATCAGCCGACACTTGCTACGGATATCGGAGAGCTTCAAGAAAGAATAACAAGTACGGTAAACGGATCTATTACCAGTGTTCAGGCGATATACGTTCCTGCGGATGATTTAACAGATCCGGCACCGGCGACATCTTTTTCTCATTTGGATGCAACTACGGTTTTAAGTAGAAAAATATCTGAGCTCGGAATTTATCCGGCGGTTGATCCACTTGATTCAACATCGAGGATGTTGACTCCGCAAATTGTTGGTGAGGAACATTATCGTGTCGCTCGTGAAGTTCAGAGAATTTTGCAGAGCTATAAGTCGTTACAGGATATTATCGCAATTCTCGGAATGGATGAATTATCTGAGGAGGATAAGCTTATAGTTGCTCGTGCGCGAAAGATACAAAGATTTTTATCTCAGCCGTTTCATGTTGCGTCTGTATTTACCGGCTTGCCGGGAAAATTTGTTTCAGTAGCTGATACAATAAAAGGATTTAATGCGATTATTTCCGGTGAGTGCGATCATCTTCCTGAAATGGCTTTCTTTATGGTCGGAAATATAGAGGAAGCGTACGAAAAAGCCACAAATATGGGCTTTTCTGTTTAGTTTTTTCAAATTATTCGGAAGTTAATTCTTTAATAATGCATATTTCATGTATGTGGTATTTTAGTAACATATCAAAAAATATCAAAAAAGTGATATTGTTTTTCTAAAAAATTTTATATAACTTTAATTAGTTTTTATTGTTGTAATAGGAGTGAAGTACATGAAAAAAATAGCATTTTTGGGTGCATTATTATGCTCGGCTTCTTTCGTTTCTGCGGAAGATGCTGCAGTAAATGAGAGTGGTGAATCGAAAGTAGGACAGCATGGTTTCTACTATGGCATTGGTGTATTAGCTTGCAACTCAGGTGAGCGAGTCGATTATTATGGACCTGAGGGTAAGCGTGTCGAAGTCAATGAGTTCGGCACACGTATGGGCGGATCGGTAGTTTTAGGATATCAATTTATGCCGGTTAATCAGCCACTTTGTATTGGTGTTGAATTAGGAAGCGATTTTTCACCACGTCATGAAGCAATAGAAAATGGTTCGGATATACGAGCAGCTTATCAAGATATGTATGAAACAAAAGTAACCAGAAATGGATTTAGACCATTTTTTGCTTTAAGAGGTGGTTATGTAAATTATGATCACAAATTTATGACTTACTTAAAAGTTGGTATGTCATATGCATACTCTAAAGAATATTATAATATGGTAAGAGTACGAGGTGGTGTTGAAACTCCGACTTCATCTATTCAAAAACTCAGCTGCTGGACACCTATAATTGCGTTGGGTATAGAGAAAACTTTCACAAAAGATTTTACATTCCGTGGAGAGTTTGAATATAAGTTTACAAGAACAAAAGATCATGGATTTTCCCGTGGTGATTCTTTGAAACTTATTCAAAAAGGTAGCTTTAATGTTCGTGCATTGTTCTGCCAAAACATAAAGTTAAATTTTTAATTTAGTATTTTAATTCTCTTTAAATTAAAAGCACCCCACTGACTAACTCGGTGGGGCGTTTTTTTTCATAAAAAAGTCCTCCGTGCTACCAAAACAGCGGAGGACATACCAATGAAATCGGCAAAAAAGACTAAAAATCGCTTTTATACGTGCTTTTAATTGCCTGAACTTGAAGAAGCTGATGATGAAGAGCTTGCCCCGCTCTGACTTAGAGTGAAACTCAATTCTCTCAATAGATCTTTTTTTAATTTTCTTCCATATTCAGTTTCCGGAGTAATTCTATCTAATATATTCTTCGGAGAGTATTTTTTCTTAAGGAAATCATAATCATCATGAACATCTACGCCATAAGTTATCGTTCTTCTATAAGTTTCCACCCTGCTAAAGTTTAGCATAGCGCATTCATTTAATATTTTATAGCACTTCATATATAGCTCTGCGGAATTGTATTCAGCTGCAGAATCAAGTATCCACAATATTTGTTTTTCTACTGATAATTAGTCTTCTAATAATGTTTCTGCCTTCTTGTCTCTTTTCATAGCTGAAAATATAATTTCATCAAACTCATTCCTTCTCTTTGAAAAGCGCAATTTTCTCTTTGTTTCCACAGTAACATTATTCTCAATTCCAAAATCTATTCTTTTTATATCTTTTTCAAGCACCTCTGGATCGTAGAAAGGAAAAAGATTCAGTAATCCTCGTGCCGATGGAATATCGTTCTCTTCAACCGCCATTCTAAGCGCATTAAGAACAGAGTCAGGATCCTGATAATTAACTCTAATCTCTTTTCCGCTTTCTAAAATTGCTATTTGTTCATTTGCCAGTGGATTCGGTTGTAAACCTTGCATTCCATTTATTTCAGGAATTATATTGCCCAAAAATAAAGCAGCTATGACTGTCGCAGCTGAGCGTTTATAGTTTTTTCGCATATTTTTCTTCCCCTATAACAATACTATTATAATGCAATATTTTCTTTTGTCAAGTTCTTTTTAAGAATTTCTAAAAAAAATATAGATAAGCGTCTTGATAAAACCGCTAACACTTGCGCATTGCAATTGATTTTTTCTTTCAAGCGGAGAAGTCGATCTTGCTTCGCACATGGACTAATATATTTGAGAATCTAAGAGATTATTGCACAAG
>JAFUZX010000191.1 GCA_017476405.1 Alphaproteobacteria bacterium
ACTTCTCCATTACCCAAAAAATCCGGGAATAATACACACTCGGTTCTTGCTCCTGACGGTAACCCTGCTTTAATATATGGAATTATAACTGTCTTTTCGATACTTGTTACTTGCTCTACAACATTCTTAATTTTTTCGAGATTATTAAACTCTTTTCCCTTGTAATAATAACCATCAACAGCAAAAAATACTTTCGGTTTTACCTGTCCGAATCGGTCCAAAGCTCCGGAAATACCGAAATCAGGCGAGCATGATGACCAAATTGCGCCGATACTTATCGTTGCTAATGCCGCAATTGTCGTCTCAGGCATATTTGCGACATATCCTCCGATAATATCCCCTCGCTTTACACCTAGACTCTTTAACGCCGCAGCTGTTCTGGCAACTGCTTCATATAATTCTTTCCAAGTATATATTTTTCGGACTTTTTCTTCTCCCCAAAATATAAGAGCAGGTGCGTCATCACGTCTTTTCAGGAAATTCTCAGCAAAATTTAACTTAGCATCAGGAAAATATCTATGTTCCCAAAATTTTTCTTTGCCATTTGAAATTCTATCAGATCCCTTCTCACCTATAATGTCACCAAAATCCCAAACATTATCCCAAAATGATTCTGGATTATTAACCGACCATTCCCATAAATCATGAAAAGTTGTTCCGTTAAAATTGCTTTTTTCTTTTACTTGCTTGATGAATCGCATAGCATTGCTGTTTGCGATTCTCTCCTCACTTGGAGTCCATAATGCTGTATTTGACATTTTATCTAATTCCTCATACTTGTTTTACATTTTTGATATTAGATAAATTAGATTAATTTTTGGTTAATTTTTTTATTTTTATTCGTTGATTTTCTAAATTTCTGTTCTGGAAACAAGATTTCCATTTATATCATATTTATCTACATAACCATATTGTTTTCCAAGGCTATACATTGATATTTCCATAACATTACCGTTAGGAAAACAACGAACTACTTCACCATCAAGTAATCCGTCTTTATATGTTGATTGCTCCGCTACACTACCATCCGGATAAAATAATTGACATATCCCTTGCTGTTTCCCATTAACATACTCAGCAATTCGAGTTATATTTCCATTTGCGTCAAATGATGTAAAATCTCCATTAAAAAGCCCGTTTTTGAAAAAAGCCGTTGCGGTTTTAATCCCGTTTGTAAAAAAAACTGTCTCGCCTTCTTGCTTACCATTTTCAAAATTTGTGATCATTATCGGAAGACCATCAGTAAAAAATTCAGCGATTCCAGAAAGAATACCATCCTTGTAATTTAATCTGTATGCGATTTTCTCATTAGCATCATAAATTACTGTCTCACCGTGTGGAATTCCATCCTTCATTGATACTGTTTTTAAAAGCTTTCCGTTCTCATCTGTTTGCTTCTGTATATTAACTTCTTCATTTATCATATCATTCATATTTCAAAACACCTTTATATGTTAATAACAAAACACAATATTATAGAAAATTTTAAACTCCATCTGAATATTTTTTATTACGTTCCAAAACTTGTTTAAAAAATTTTGCTTTATTTATATATGATTTCTCAATCTTCGAATCCATCAAGCTAATACTGCTTTTTAACAGATTATATGCCTTCTGATAGTTCTGCAATAATATCTGCTCTTGCGCAAGCATAAAAAAAGACAATCCCTTACGTCCCTTTTGCCCATAAGCCGCAGCCAATAATCTGAAAATTTCAGGATTAACATGATCCTCATATTTTACATTTTCCAAAATTTTTATAGCTCGATCAAAATTTTTATTCTGAACAAGCGCTTTTGCATAATCAATTTTAATTAAAGCTGATAATTTATCACTATAAATCTCTTGATAATATCTTATTGCTTCCTGTAATTTTCCTGACTCAGATAATACTTGCGCTAAAGCCTCCTTATAATAAATATCTTTCGGATCCTTCTTTATCAGTTGCTTTAATATATCTATCGCTTCTTTAGACTTTCCTCTTTGGTGCAAGAAAATAGCTTTAGGATAATCTTCTGCCGGAATTTCATCATACAACCTATTATTATTCATATAAGATTTCAATTTTGCTGTGATTCTTCGATACTTTGCGACTAATTCCTTCGAACATTCCATTTTTTTCTTCGATTCCCGTTTCTGCAAAGCCATAATCCTATCGATTGATTTTGGATGTGTTCGTACATACGTTGGAAGATTTATACCTCCGCTAAGAATTTCCATTCGCTCAAACTCCGCAAATACCTCAATCATTGCGTGCGAGTCGTATCCCATTTGTTCCATATAAGAAGCTCCGAGAGCATCAGCCGCTAGTTCTTGATCTCTGGAAAAACGTAAAAACAGTCGCTCATCCGTCATAGCATATCCTAATAATATAGCCATAGCTTCTTCAGATCCCGTTGCCAATCCTCCGACTATTCCAGCAAGCATAGCCATCATCATATTTGTACCGCTATTCTGTATACGATTAATCATTCGATCGATGTGTCCTCCTGCTAAATGACCTGTTTCATGACATAAAACAGCTATCAAATGCAGCGGATTCTTATTAAATTTCAAAAGCAACCCAGTTGTAACAAAAACATATCCATTGCCTGTAGTAAAAGCATTTATTGAATCTGAATTAACTATATATAACTTGACGCTCTTTTTGCGTAATCCAGCTACTTCAAATATATGTTGCGTAATTTCCGTTAAAAATTCTTCTGTTTCAGCATCTCGAATTATCGTTATATTACCTTCGGCTATTGTTGTTTCGAAACAATTTCCAATAACGACGCAAAAAATAAAAACTTTAAAAAAGCTGATAATCTTATCCATCAATTATTCGTATTTTTCCCGGAAAAAATATAACTTCGCACAAAAGGAATAGTAATAGATTTTTGTTTTTGAAGCGCTAATTTATCTAATGTTCGTAATATTTCTGATAATGTTGATACGTCCCTTGTTATGTGATTCATAATATAATCCAATGTTTCGTTAGATATGGTTATCCCAAAATCTCTAGATATTTTCTTTGCGATTTTCATCAATAAATCATCACCGGGGATTTTTATATTAACAACAGGAAGAGTTTGTATTCTCGATCTTAAATCCCTTAAACCTATATCCCACATAGATGGATGACTTCTGCTAAGTAATAGAAAATAATGTCCTTTTTCTCTGCAAATATTGAAAAAATCGAACATCCAATAATCAATTCCTGAAATCTCGTCAAAATTATCTATTACGAAATTACGATCAGCCTCAAACAAAATTCGAGGTTTCTCTTTAAATGCTGATTTCAATACATATATAGCATTTGCTGTTTGTGCCCATAAACTTGCGAGATGAGTTTTTCCTACTTTCGGTGCTCCATATATGATAATGCCATTATTTCCCCAAGATTTCGGCCATTGAGATAAACACGCCACTGCTTCCGAGTTCTCTTCACTTTGTATAAAATCGCCCCAATTTAAACTCTCTACTTGATGAAAATCAAAAATCTCTTGTATCATGAAACTCTATCAAAATATCTTAATATTTATACGCATGTGTAGCTTTGAATTTTCCTACTAAATACGCACTTAAATTGCGAATGATTGCAGCCATAGGAATTGCGATTAACACTCCTACTATTCCATCTAACTCTATTCCGGCAAAAAATGAAAACAGAATCCATAATGGATGCAATCCTATTTTTTTGCCCACAAAGTGCGGATACAAAATATATCCTTCAAAAAATTGACCGACAAAATATATTGCGACTATAAAGTAGAAT
Organism: Alphaproteobacteria bacterium; assembly: GCA_017476405.1. GTDB lineage: Bacteria > Pseudomonadota > Alphaproteobacteria > UBA3830 > UBA3830 > BNWE01. The sequence continues at coordinate 3,758 of JAFUZX010000191.1, forward strand.
TTGCTGAGTGTCAGAGTTGGAATGGATATAAAAATCACAAAACAAGCGGAAAATATACATCCAATAAACGGAATAAAGGAAAATAACCCTGACATGAGAGCTAAATTTATATTATTTTCAACACCTACAAGCCTCAAAAAAATCGAATAATAAATAAATAATGAGAATACTATATAAAATTGCCAGTATAATAAATTCTTTACTGTACTTCTTATTATATCGCAAACTTCAACAAATTTTTCACGATGAGACGGCGGAAGACATTTTATAATCGTATCATGAATACAATCCCAATCTCGTAAAAAATAAAATAAAGAAATAGGCATTATAACAAAAAATGAGAAAAACCTTGTTATTTCATGCGTTTTCGATGCTACCCCTTCAACAATAGATGCTAAAACATAAAATTTTTGATCGGTGTATTTCAGCAGTTCATTCTGAAAACTCTCATAATCAGCTTTACTTATATTAATACAAGAAAAAGTATCGTTTAAAAAAGATATAAATAAAGAATAATATTCCGGAATTTTATCATGAAGAAAAAGAGAGTAATCTCTTATACGAGGTATAATTTCTAACATTCCTAAAACAAACAGCATTACCACACCAATAGCAAGAAAACAGCTCAGCAAAGGCCGTGGTAATCTCCATCTTTTAGAACAATAATTCACAAAAGGCGCAAAAATATAAGCAAATATAAAACCAACTATAAATGGAAAACATATATCGGAAAAAAGCATAAAGAATATAATCACCGATATAATTGAGCATATCCAAAAGACAGTTTTACTATTTATACGAGCATATTGCATCTTTTATCCAATAATACTTTTTTGCGTACTGTACAGCGGAAAAAATAGTTGAAACCCCTACTATTAAACTAAATCCGTATACCACTAATGGTACATCTATCATAAATCCATGACAAAATAAAACCAAAATTACATATAACAACTGAATGGTCGTATTTACCTTGCTGGAATATAACGGATGAAACTCCAACCGCACATTATTAAGTCGACATAAACAAACAACAAACAGAATAGCTAAATCCCTTGTCACAACAACTATTGTAAGCAATAAAGGAATAATCCCGTAAAATGTCAACGTAATAAATGTAAAAATAATTAAGCATTTATCAGCGAAAGGATCAAGCATCCCCCCCAATACAGATTCAACTTTCCATAATCGAGCCAGATAGCCGTCCAAAAAATCTGTTAACGCAGCTATTATAAAAATCACCAACGATACAAGAATAAGCTTATTTGTTATACAAAATACAAAAAAAATACTTAAGAAAAATCTCAATAATGAAATACTGTTTGGTATAAAGGCCTTTATATCCTCATAACTGAGCATATTTTATGTCCTGTTTTCTGAATTCTTCCAACGTACAATTCTTAATTCTGACTATTACAAAACGTGAAGTAAATTTTTCTACGACACAATCAAAATTCTTCGCTACTAATTTGATGTAATCCGTCGTATAAAGCGCAAGCCTCAAACAATTTTTGTTTTTACTTTGATCTGTCTTTTTTCCCTGGTAATATACTCCATACTTATCTAATACTGCCAGCACTTTATCTTCATCAAAGCGATATGAGACCTCACAAATATATATCGATGCCGAATGCTTTTCTTGATCAATAGAATAATCATAAACACAGTCAGATATTTCTTTTGCGGATATAGCTGAAACAGATGAATTAACATTTATTTCTAACCTATTCTTCAGTAGATTAAAGAATGCCTTTTTGCGAGCAATATTTAAAGCCTGTTCTTTCGCTAACAAAGAGTTTTTGCTTGTTTGCTTTACCTTAACACTATCAGCAACTAAAATCCTGCCTTCGTCTGCAAATGAAACTGATGAGAAACCTAACACAATCGAGATTCCCATAGCAACACTCAAACGCCAGGCAGAAGAAAACATATTAATCTATCCTTTTTATAATTTTCTCAGTATCACTTACCTTATTTTCCATAATTAATGAGATATTTGAACACTGATTTACTACTCAAAAGCACTTTTATTCAATAATTTCAAGACTACTAAAGAAAAACGCAATTTCTATAGCCGCATTTTCAGGACTATCTGAACCATGTACAGCGTTATGCTCTATACTTTCACCGAAATCTCTCCGAATCGTTCCGATCTCAGCATTCATTGGATTGGTTGCTCCCATAGTTTGTCTATTCTTAGCAACCGCATCTTCTCCGCATAAAACTTGAGCTATAATCGGTCCTGATGACATAAATTCGCACAGACTTCTGTAAAAAGCTTTATCGCTATGTACCTTATAAAATTCCTCAGCTTGCTCCTTAGTCAGTCGCAACCGTTTCTGCGCTATAATTCTTAACCCGGCTTGCTCTAACTTAGCGTTGATACTTCCTGTAACATTCTTAGCAACCGCATCTGGCTTAATCAAAGAAAGTGTTTTTTGAATTGACATATATTATCTCCATTATTTATTAACTTAATTTTTCCCAGCCTTTTTGAGACTGCTTCCAGTAGTTTACATGTTTTCCGTCAGCTTTCAAGTCGCGATATAATTCATTAACCTCATCAATTTTTGAAACATCCTCAAATATCAGAATAATTTTCTCAAAATTCTCATAAGATTTATTAAGCAAATCAAAAGTATCAACCAAAACTAGTACCGATGCTCCATTCGGATTAACAAAATTATCTGTAAAATAAATTGGTTGCTGATCTTCAAATCCAATTTTTTTATCACCATGCGGAATGAAAGAGTTTGTTGAAAAAGTCCACAATGCTTTATTAACCAACTCCATCCGTTCCGTTATCGGAGAAAAAAATATTCCTTTCTTTCCGGAAATATAAGTTTTTTCTAAAAGCTTAACCGCTGATGAAACTAAATTACCTGCTATTGTCTGATATATATTAAATTCCATATATATAAAATTCCACTGCTATTTCAATTCTAACTGATATTTTAAGCCATAAAAATCATTAAAAAAAGATACCTCTTGATTTTACATCTATTTTTCAATAAAAATGAGGAAAAAAAGAATACAGGAAATGAAATACACAGATATCAAAATTAAATTTTTTGAACACGGTAAAGATCTTGGAATTCCACAATACATGACCGAAGGAAGCGCTGGATTAGATTTGAAAGCCGCCATAGAAGACAACATTATCCTAAGACCATTCGAACGTTATCTTATTCCCACTGGCATAGCAATAGCTCTTCCGAACAATTTTGAGGCTCAAATCCGTCCTCGTTCAGGTTTATCATACAAAAATGGAGTTACTGTACTGAATACACCGGGAACTATTGATAGTGATTATCGCGGCGAACTGAAAGTTCTTCTGATCAATCTCGGCAATGAGGACTTTATTATAGAACGTGGAGCCAGAATCGCTCAACTTGTTTTACATAAATATGAAAAAGCTCGATTGATCGTTGTCGATAAATTAGATGAAACAATCCGTTCAGCTAATGGGTATGGTTCTACAGGTTTGAAATAAAAATATAAATGGTTTAAAATAGAACAGAAATTGGAGAAAATACTCAGTATGAAACTTTTGAAACATGCCTTTCCGCTTATGCTGTTTACTCTTATCGGATGTTCAGGAAATAGTGATATTGATTTAAAAAATCAAACAGCTGAAAGTCTATACACTAATGGAAGGCAACAATTGAGTAACGGAAATTACAGTGATGCAGCGGAAATATTCAGCAAAGTCGAAGATTTATTCCCTTATTCCTCAAAAGCATCTGTCAGCCAAATTCTTGCCGCATATTGTCATTTTTTGAACTCAAATTATCTTGACGCAACCAGAGAATTAGATATTTTCATGAGATATCACTCATCGCACCCGTTAATGCCATACGCTATGTATTTACGCTCTATGTGCATATACATGCAAGTGTCCTCTGTTGGAAGAGATCCTCGAATTGCGCAAGACGCAAAACAAGCTTTCATTGAACTCATGAATCGTTATCCGAATTCCATATATTTTGAAGATTGTAAAAGAAAAGTTTTTATTTTGGATTGTATACTTGCCGCTCACGAAATGGATATAGGCAGATTTTACCAAAAAAGATCTAATTCATTATCTGCCATTGGAAGATATAATATTGTCATATCAAAATTCCGTTATACTAATCAAGTACCGGAAGCTTGCTATAGAACAATAGAATGTTGCTTAGCAGAAGGACTGAAACAAGAAGCTTTAGACTTCTATTCCATACTAAAAAACAATTATTCCGATAATGTATGGAAAAAGAAAGCTGATTCGTTAATGGCAATAAATAAGGATTTTAAGAACAAATAAGAAAAATTTTTTTTTGATAATTTTTGTATTTTAATTTTTTTGTAAGGTTTTTTTGTTATGAATATAAGCGTAGATGAAATAGAACAAGAAGAATATTTTACGATAGAGGACGTTATTGTGTCATATTCAAATATAGAAATTACGCATGTTAATGATAACAAAGCTCCTATGAAAGTAATTGCTAAAAGAATCGCTGTTTGGTTAATCATAATATCTATGTTAGCCGGAATATTTGTTATTTAATTAAATGATTTTTTTAAGAAATATAAACACTGATGATAGCAATATATTAGCGGAAATACATAAAGCTTGTTTCGATAGTTGTTGGGATAAGCAAAGCTTTCAAAATATGCTTATCGATCCTGCTTTTTTCGGATTTATCGTTGGTAAAGAAGAAACAAATAATGAAAAAATTAACTGTGGATTTATCCTTTGTAGACGAACTTTAGATGAAATCGATATAATTACATTTTGCGTACTACCACAGCATAGACGCTTTGGATTTGGAAAATTATTAATCGTCGAAACCGTAAAAAAAGCCGGAATGATTTTAAAAGATGAGTCAGATATCCTGGAAATAATCAAAATTTTTCTCGAAGTTGCTGAAAACAACATACCTGCTATTAACTTATACAAAACTTTTGGATTTAATAAAGTCTCTAAACGCCCTAAATATTATACAGAAAAAAACGGATCAGCCATAGATGCTTACGTTATGGTTCTTACTATTAACGATTGATACAAATACTTTTAGGTTCAAAAGTAGATTATAGTAGAAAATTTCCGAGATTAGTCAACGAAATTTGTAAATATCGTCGTTGCAATGATTAAAACGCCATTCGGTCTCCTTCGAGTGTAGGTTGAATTTTTCTCTTTTTATTACTCTCATTCTGCTGATCCAGCCTTTTGCGACTCCATAAAAGTTTTCAATTCCGATGTCTGAATCGCTGTCAAATCCGCACGAAACAAACTTAATAATTATCTAAATTTACTCTCGGAAATATGACTGCGTTTTATATATCTATTATCTTGGCCTGATCTAGTCTCTCTCTCCAGCTAATCTACTCTTGAAGCTTGTTTAATATTGTTTTTTTACAATCATTGATTGAGTGCGCAAATTAAACTTATTTTCTTTTAGTTCGCATATTGGATTAGATATGAGATCGTCAGATAAATAGTATTTGCGATTCCTCCGATTTCATAAAGCTTTTTTTAAAGACAATGCATTTTTACTTATAAAATATAATTCATTAGATTTATGACTATTAATTACAATCAGCAATACACAAAAAATATTTGCACTTTACTAATTATAAATCTATAATTGCTTCGTATAATTGTTTTAACTTAAAATAAAAGATATAGTGCGTTGAAGGATAATATGAAACATAATGAACCTGTAGTTGCGACTGTAGCGTCTTTTCGTAATTTTCCATCAGAAAATTCGATTAAAGATTCAATTGTTATATTTTGGGAAAGTCATACAAATAACCCCACTGATAAAGAGAGAATAAAATCAACTATAGACTTAATTTCAAAAAGATTTGATCTTTCTTCTTGTGAAAAGTATGAAGTACGTACAGGGTACCTAAGTAGGTACAATTACTTATCAAAAACTTTAGAAGAATCATCAATAGATGAGTTGCAAGAGGCTATTATCAAAGGGGAAGAAGAACAAACCGGTTGGATTGAACGTTGTTCTCCTAAAATGCCGGAGTTCAAACAGATCAATTGGCCGGAATGTGTTAGTCCGAGGAAAAATCCTCATTTTATACATTGTAGAGAAGTATTAAGAGCGAAAATAAAAGAAAATGAAAAATTTTTTAAAGCATATCGTGAAAGTGCCGATGCTTATGCAATAAAACGACATACTAATCCAGAAAATGGTTTTTCTTATTTAGTTGAGGAAAATTCTTGGATAATGAGTCTTCCTCTTTTGTATCCGAATAAAAAGATTTACATAATACATGTAGGGAATGTCACGGATTCAACTTTAATATTATTCTCAGAGTTCGAATATTTGAAAAAATCTGCCATGTTATTATTCCCCTCTTTTACGCATGAAACATTTGCGAGTATTTGCGACTTCAAAATAGAATATGAAAATAAAAATCAATTTGGATATTTTATTGATGGTTTTGATTTTTCAAAAAATAACATATATTCAGGAGATTACACAAAAAATATAAAAGTAGAATTGTTGACAGAAAGAGCTGAAAAAGAGTTATTGTCTAACATTATCGCCCAATTGCCTGGGCATATTTATTGGATGAATATTAAAGGCAAATATATTGGTTGCAATGATCTACAAGCTGAACATCTTGGGTTAAAATCTAGAAATCAGATTCTCAACAAGACTGTTTTTGATTTATTACCTCCGCAAGAAGCTATAAAACACAACAATATCAACAAGCTCGTAATAGAAAGAGGACGAAGTTATTCTGGTAAAGAAAAAGTATCAACAAAAGAAGGCCTAAAAACATATCTTTCAACAAAAGTACCACTTGAAAATACTGCTGGAGAAAGAGTAGGTTTACTTGGGGTTTCTGTTGATATCACAGATAGAGAAAACGCAAGAGCTATTCAAAAACAAAATGAAGCAAAAAAATATGAATTAGAAAAGCAAAAAGAACTACAAAAGCAA
>JAFUZX010000192.1 GCA_017476405.1 Alphaproteobacteria bacterium
AGGGGGGAGTTGTTATAAGTATTTCAAGGAAACGAGAAGATCTAAATGAGTTCTTATATTTAGACTGTGAACAATCAGCCAATGATTTTTGGAAATCTATAATGGACATAATATCTAAAGTTTGGCTAAGTGGGGTGAATATTAATTGGGATTGTTTATATGAAAATGATTCAGAGGTTGGACGAATACATTTGCCAACGTACTGTTTCAACCGAAAAAATCTTCAACAACAGGTTAATATAAACAACAACTTGGAGAAGACAAGACAAGCGAATAATGAGCTGGGTACAATTGAAAAGATTGTTAATTTAATTTGGAGAGAAACTTTTGAGTTAGAAGAAGTAGAGCCAAATGACGATATTTTTTCATTAGGAGTAGATTCTTTAGGTTGTCTAGATATGCTGGAGAAGATAAAGCTTCTGTTTGGAATATCTGTAGGTCTTGCTGAAGTGAACAACCATCCAGATTTGAAAAGTTTTAGTAAATATGTAGAAAATCAGATCAAAAAAAGAAGTCAGTTAGGTTAATTGTAGCTGATACTTTGCGTCCAACCACTTTATAAAAAAATACTTGGTAAACTTTGGGAATTTCGAATTTTTTCTTATGAATTCCAGTGTATAGCCACATTTTTTATAAAATTCCGGAGCTTGAAATTCGTTTGTCACTAGGTTTATGTTTGTGAATCCTAACCCTCTAAAATGTTGTTCAACATAAGTCAAGAGTTTTTTCCCGATACCTTTACATCTGTAATTTGGCAACACTAATAAGTCATCAATGTATATTTCTGAAAAAGCCGTGTACCCTGTAAGCACACCAATGATGTTGCTGTCCTTCTTGGCTACAATCGAAAATTGTTCGAAATTACAGCTTACACCTTTGAGTGACTCATACTTAGCATACTCTGTTTCCAGTAATTCAGTTGTTTGTTTTTTAATCTTGTTTGTAAACGAAAATGTTACTACTACTTCATTTTTCATAATATTCCTGATTTCCTAGAGACAGGTGATTCTAACCTAGAATACACTATTTATTCAATAGCTTTTAGTTGACAATTAAAACGCTAAATTGCTACCATAGATTATAAAAGCATTTTTTAAGAGAAGGGAATAATGAGGTTGCTTTCTTTTTTGTTCGTTGTGTTTGTGTTTGATTGTTTCCCGCTTCAGTTTGAGAAATCATATAATTTTGATCTGATTAATAACATTGTAGATACCAATGCAGAAGAAGCAAGAAAATTAGGAATAGTCATTCCCACGTATGAAGAAATGCAGAATCCTAATTTAGTGAAAGATAGTATCAAGAATAAGTTGAAAATGGTTGGAATAAATGATGTCAATTCCGTTAATTTATTCAGAACTACTTGGAAAAATGATCCTGTTACGTTCGGTACTGGATTTGGCGAATTTAATTATGGGAAGCTTCCATCCTATCTGACTGGAGTAAAGGCGAGAATAGTAGTTCTCGGAAAATGGTTTCCAACTGGCGCTCACAAGGCAGGAGCGTTGATTTCGTGCATTGTTCCTAGATTAGTCACTGGAAGATTTAACCTTAGAAAGTATAAGACTGCCGGAAATTACTGTAGGGGAGGAGTATTCAATTCTTGTGTTTTGGAGCAGAACGACATCATTATAACAGTTGCAACCGATTCCGTAGAAATGTATCAGTTGAGGTTGCAAGAATTGGAGAAAGAAAGCGGTGTGTTTTCTGCAATCAGTGCCAATATTGTATACAATAAATTGATCGAGCAAGATTGGTTCGGTGTTTACGAGTTATCGCATCTCGACAGGAAAAGAATACACAATTTGAAATATTATACCTGGGTTGAACAGCGGGAAAAAACTTCTGAAGAGTTGAGTGCACAGTGGAATGAATCTTATTGGAAAGATATTCAGACCATACCCAGCAATCTTGATGTATTAATAAAGAATTTTAACGCACTTGCAGCTACAAAAGAGAGTAATGTTTAAGATTATCAAGAGCTTAGTATCGAACTCTTTGTTCCAAATACTACTGGTAGTGGTACTGAGTTTTCTATTCCAAGATAATATCAGCGAGTGGGGAATACGCTTTTTTCTTACGATCAGCGTACTACTCCGAGAAGTGTTGCTATTGGTTCTTCCTTTTTTGATATTTAGCTTCATATCAGTAACGTTATCAGGAATAGAAGGAACCTTTTCGGTATTTTTGATACTATCTCTGGTGTTGCTGTCAAGTTTTTTCCATACATTTCTAGCAGGAATCTTGGGATATTCTCTACTTGGGAATTCCTTTGGTGCATCCAAGACTATAGAGGGAATTATTGAAGTAGCTCCTTTAATAGATTTCGATTTTGTGAAAATAACCGATAATGTCACAGCTTTAATAGCAGGAGTCTTTGTTGGAATCCTAAATTCGTACCTAAAGAACAAGTATGTATCCTGCTTTATATATGCTATTCATGATTTGGTTATAAATTTTATGAATAAATTTTTCGTAAAGTTACTTCCTCTATTTATATGTGGATTGCTACTGAAATTACTGAGAGAAGGCCAGTTTAATAGTATGTTTTTTGTGAGTACTTCACTGTTTTTAAAATTGACTATGTTTTTAATTTTGTATTTTGGAGGATGGTTATTTATTGTATCAAAATTCAATTGGCGGATTTCAATAATGATATTAAAAAACATTGCGCCAGCCTTGATAGTTGCATTTACCACAGTATCAAGTGCTGCTGCGTTTCCATTATCACTTAAAGCGGCAACAATTAACACAGGAGATAAGAGGTTAGCAGATACAGTAATGTCCTTAACTCTTAGCTTTCATTTAGCTGGAGATGCTATTTTGGTAATACTAATGTGCATGGTGGTATCTGCAAGTTTTAATCATGTATTACCTGATTTTTGTAATTTTGCTTCGCTTGTCACGTTTTTCGTTTTTAACCAATTTGCTGGAGCTGGTGTACCAAATGCAACAATTATGGTTTTAATTCCTGTCTTAAGATCATGTTGGAATTTTGATGATTCTATGTGCGCATTTACAATAGCCTTTTATTCTGTCGTAGAGCCTATAGCTACAGTAGGTAACGTAGCAGCAAATAATATATTTGTTATATTGTTCAAAAATGCTTTTGGACGCTTCTGGGATGGGCATTTTCGGAAAAAAATACCTTATAAATAATAAAGCCTGAATTCTCTCTTATTCGAATTTATTTACCGTCAATTGCTGAGGATAGGCTATAGCAATTACATAATTGTTACTAATTTTTGCTATTCCCTTGTATTGTGGAAAATTTTTATATTCGCACTGAAATAGATCTTCATCATTTAACATGTCGCACTTAGTGAATTTTTCTATACGCAACAAATCAGTCGGTATTGTAAGACCGGTTTTGATAGCTTTTGTTAAAGCTTCCTTCACGCACCAAGCAACAATGAATTCCAAAGTTTGATCATCATCACTGCTACATGCTGGAATTCTTTTTATGCTCTCAACTTCATCAGGCTTTGTTATGTACTGAAAAACATCTGTTTTATTTTTTGAGCGACTTCTTGTCTCTATATCTATTCCCATTGGATAAGCTCTATCAAATACTAAGGCGCCGCCTATTCTCTCTGAATGCGCAATTGACAGTTCAAATTCTGAATCATTTGTAAAAAAAGGCTGTCCAAATATTCCATTCTGGATTTCAATGTCACAGAGCTTTTTAGAGACTTTTAATTCCATATACGCAGTTTTTGCGCTGTATCTGCCAAGCAAAAAGTCACTCTTTCCGGATTCAGTCTTAAAAGAGGTATATTTATATATTTCTCTCTCAGATAAAATTTCTTTGTAATCCAAAAATATATCACTCAAAACCGAAACTCGGTATGAAGTCCTGATTTTTTCATTTTTACAATTTGATAGAACAAATTCCAATTTTTCATTACCTACTAATAATATGGTAAAAACTCTAAAAGATTATTTTAACTCTTTTATCAGTTACTGTAAATATCTTTTAAAGATTGTGTATAAGTTCACCACAAATGAAACCGAAATAGCGAGCATAGAGAGTCTGATACAGGAGATGAAAAAGGTTTTGATCAAAGACACGTATCAGGCAGAATTGGATACACATCTCGGATATGGTAAGAACGAGGAACGTCCTGAAGAATTAGATGAAGCTTCGGCAATTTCACCAAGAAAATGCATATTAAAGTATTTGCGATCATTAACATTTTTCTATAATGCACTATCTTTCACAACTTAAACTAATAGACGATTGAATAACTTTTATCACAGATAAAACGTCCTCAAAGTCGTTTTTTTATATCAAATTGATTGAAATTTGTTTTTGTTCAAGATAATATGAATGCAAGACATTAGGAATGTTGATTATGGTTCAGAAAAATATTTTGTCCGAAACTCCTCCTTACGCAGTCGAAAACTCAATATCTTTGCTCGCGAAAAATTTAAAAACAGCGCGTTTGAGGCGTAATTTAACGTTGAAGGAAGTTGCTGAAAAAATAGGTACAGGCGTAAAAGTAATTCATGACGCTGAGCAAGGAAAAACTACAACTTCTATCGTTGTGTATTTTGCGTTGTTATGGGCTTACGATTTGCTGCAAGATGTTAAGAACTTGGCTGATCCATTGAAAGACGAAACAGGTCTGCGATTAATGGAAAGCATTGCTCCTCAGCGGTCGAACAAGAAAAAGATGTTAGACAATGATTTCTAAAGAATGTTATGTTTATATCTCTCTTCCCGAACAATATGAATCAGTAACTGCAGGAAAATTTGTCTTGGAAACAGATGATCGAGGCATAAATGTCGGACATTTTATTTACGGAAGGTCGTATCTCGCAAGGTCTGAAGCCGTTGAGTTAGATCTTATTGAACTGAAATTGTCGGATAAAGTTTATCTACAATTTTAAAAGGAGTTTTTGGTGCGATTCACGATGCTTCACCTGACTTTTGGGGCCGAGAATTAATTAATCGACATTTTGGCGGACAAGCAGATGAAATGGAATATTTGCTTTTTTCGCCTGATGATCGTGCAGGAGCGTTGTGGTTCGGATTAAATCAAACACCGCCACCTCCGAAAAAAACTTTTAATCAGATGATAGATTTGGAAAGTTTGCAGAATTATGCGGATGAAGTACTGCAAAATATTCAATCGGAAGACGCAAATAAGAAGCAAGTGGAAAAATTGTTGCTGCTCGGGACTTCGATGGGAGGCGCACGACCAAAAGCCGTTGTGGAGCATGATAATAATTTATGGGTAGCGAAATTTAACGCTCCTGATGATTATTGGGACAATGCACTGGTCGAACACGCTATGCTTAAATTAGCGCAAAAATGCGGTTTGATAGTCGCTGAAAGCAAGGTTGTTTCAGTCGGAAAGAAAAATGTTTTGTTGATTAAGCGTTTCGATCGAGAAAAAGCTGAAAAAGGATATTTTCGTTCTCGTATGATTAGTGCAATGACTGTATTGAAATCTGGCAATAATCACGTTGAGCGCAGAAATTGGTCGTATATGATTTTAGCCGAGGAATTACGTAAATTTTCAGCAACAGCCAAACAAGATGCAAAGGAATTATTCAAACGCATGGTCTTCAACGCGCTGATTTCTAATTTAGATGATCATCCGAGGAATCTGCCTAGTTTGTTTTTAAAAATATCGTAATCCTTTACAGTACAAAGAGCATTATTTTAATTGGAGTATCAAGCATAATTATCTCGACTTTAATAACACAGAGTTTGATTTATTTAAAAATCGTGATCAGTGCTTGAGCATAATAAAAAAGTTAGATTCTTTCAGAGATTGGACATGGTCAAAAATTGAAAGCAGCAGAAACGACACCAGTTGCGGTGTGATGGATATTAATAAACTGGATACTAAGGAAATGGTTCAAAGACATTTGTTATCTATCAATAAAGATGTCGACCAACTATATACGATAGAAATAAATAATCATCATAGGATTTGGGGAATTAGGGAAAAAGACTGTTTGTTCTTAATATGGAATGATTGCAATCATTCTTTTTATAAACCAAAGAACAAAAACTATACTCCAAAGAAGGAAGAACGCTGAAGATGAAGAAAGAGCAGTAAACCAATTTCGTGATAGTAAGAAAAAGAGCAGTAATGGAAGATAAACACCTGTTAGAACAAAAGGAAGTGCGGTTATATCTAAAATGTGGCAGTATATCGGCTGAAGAATTAAGCGAGGTTTTGGCGGGCTTCTCTGAACTGTTTTCTTTAGCAAGTCGAGAAATAGGTAATCCTCACACCATTTCAAT
>JAFUZX010000193.1 GCA_017476405.1 Alphaproteobacteria bacterium
AACTGACGATGAACTCAGAACACGAACTCAAGCAAAAATAGTTGGCTGGTCGAGCGCAGGAAGTCGAGAGGCTTATAAATTTCATGCCTTGAATTCCGATTCGAGAGTAAAAGAAGCTAACGCGGATTCACCTGAGTCGGGACTTGTAAGAATTTCTATTCTTTCGAAAGAAAATAACGGCGTTGTATCGGATGACTTACTCGAATCTGTGAATAATTATATGCAGCGCGACGATATTCGAATGTTAACCGACACAGTTCAAGTTGTGCCGTGTAATTTAATCGATATCGATGTTCGAGCGAAAATTACTTTGATGTCATCCACTCCGACAGAATTTTTAAGCACGATCAAAACGTCATTCAAAAATGCTTTTTCGAAAATTGCGAGCATGGGAGTTTCAATTTCGCGGAGTTGGATTATTTCAAATTTGTTTTTAGATGGCGTGAAGGATGTGCAGCTAATATCTCCATCCGCTGACGTAACAGTATCCGAAACAGAGTGCGCGCGCCTCTTGGAAGTGGAGTTATCGGTATGAATGAGCTAGCGCAGCGAAACATCGTGGGCAGCGACTCGCTGCTTCCTTATAACGCCACAAAATTAGAAAGGACAGTCGAGCAAGCGATCAAATACAACATCGATCCGAATGTTTTAGCAGGATTCAAATTCAAAACAACAGGTTCAAATATCAATCTGGCGTTATCTTGGGAATATTCTTTGGCGCAAATTAACATAGACGACTTCAAAGAAAGAGTTATCGAAGGACTGAAATTTCACCGATTAAAAGGAACTCCATATGCTTTTCGCATGGCGTTAAGTTGGTATGGCTTCGATAACATAAAAATTGAGGAAGAAGAACCAGGCAAACACTTTGCAGAATTCCAAGTTGGTTTACAAACAATTCCAAATGACTTTGATTCACAAAAAATTATCGAAATTGCGCAATTTTCTGCTCCGTTGCGATCTCGTTTAAGTCGTATGTATAACGATTGGTATGATGTTCGTCGCTTTATTCTAGATCAATCAGAATGGGGTGATTTTCTCTCCGATTATTCAGGCAATCAATTGTATGAAAATTCTCCGAAATTTTCGTTTGGACGTATAAATAATTTTTTTGCAGAAACGCAGCAACCGGAAATAAAATATTATCGAGTCAGATATCACTTTTCATGTGTAGAAAATAACGACACGGCAAAGCTCGACTGGACAATTTTGGATGAATCCGAAAATCATGTTTTAAATTACGATATGACACGGCATGTTAATCGATTTATGAGTAATACGGATTCGATTTTCGCAGAGAATGAAAATACTTTTGCTCCGAGAAAAATCGCAAAGGCACTGGTCGCACTTTCAGAAGATTCTGAACTTGATGACATCAACTCTTGTTTCTCTTGTGGCTATGATGAAATCGAAGAAGAAAAATTTGAACTTTCATTCAGCAAGTTATCTGAACATCCCGTAACTCGTACACAAATTTTAGTTGCGAATCGAGAGTTTCGCAGTACTGATTATTACGCAAGAAATGAGTTCGAAATTATTGCGCAACGCGGATATAAAACCAATCAAACATTTTTCGTTTGTAATTCGAATTTTTCAGCTGATTTCATGCGGACACGACAAGAATACGTTAGCGGCAGATACGAGGGCAACAATAGTTGGCATGATCAGCAGCATTTTTGTGTTAGTTGGAATGATCAGAAAAATTATTTAGGAAATATCGTATAAAAATATGCTGAATTAAGGCGATTTTTACGAGTTTTTTGTACGCTTAAGTAGTTGTAAGAAGTTTAAAAATGAAAAACCAATTGATTTTAGGCGATAATTTAGAGGTACTAAAGGAAATTCCGAGTGAATCAATTGATTTGGTGTATGTTGATCCACCCTTTTTTTCGAATCGACATTATGAGGTCATATGGGGAGACGAAGGAGAAGTCGCATCGTTCAATGACCGTTGGTCAGGCGGAATAAATCATTACATTGGCTGGTTATATGAACGAGTTGAGGAGCTGTATCGAGTTCTAAAATCAACGGGATCTTTTTATTTACACTGTGATTGGCATGCAAACGCTTATATTCGCGTTCACATTCTCGATAAAATTTTCGGTGATAAAAATTTCGTGAATGAGATTGTATGGTGCTATGGATCAGGGGGAGCTTCTCCAAAGCGCTTTTCAAGAAAGCACGATACAATATTTTTTTACACGAAAAATGAAAAATACTATTTCAATACGGATGAAGTTAGAGAACCTTATTCTTCTCCAGAAAAATCAGCTACTCCTAAAATAGTTAACGGGAAGAGTTATTTAAAAATGCATCCATTAGGACGAATTCCTTTTGATTGGTGGACTATTCCAGTACTAACAAATTCATCCAAAGAACGCATAGGTTATCCAACACAAAAACCCGAAGCCTTATTAGAGCGCATCATAAAAGCGAGTTCAAATCCCGGTGACATTGTTTTAGATGCGTTTTGCGGAGGAGGAACAACACCTGCAGTTGCTCGAAGACTGGGACGTAAGTTTATCGGAATTGATCAGTCGGTGAGAGCCATTGCGGTTTCAAATGCTAGATTAGAAAAACAGACGGATTTATTAATCGATGATGTTTATGAAGTGAAAACCAAGGCATACGATTACGACAAACTGCGCAATATGGATCCCCTGAAGTTCGAATCTCTTATGATTGAACTATTTGGAGGTGTTCCGAATATTAAGCAACGTAGTGATGGAGGCAAAGATGGTATTAAACGCGTTGACGGAATCGCGTTGCCTATTCAAGTTAAGCAACAAAGTAACGTAGGTCGCCCGCAGATTCAAAATTTTGTTGGTCATCTGGTTCAAAATAAGCAAAAACGCGGATTTTTTATCGCTTTCGATTTCGCAAAAACCGCATATGAGTGCGTGGCGGAAGTAAAACAGAATGTGGGAGTTGAAATCGAGCTGGTTAAGGTCGAAAAAATCGTCCCTTTGGTGAAAAAAGCCGAAATTACGTTGGATTGGAGTTACGAAACGGTGTACGACAAGCAATATGTCGCACTGACGGCATCGGGCGCAAATATCGAGCTGTGGCAATGGGATTTTGATTACGATGAATCAAAGGGATTTTCTGCTGAAATTATGAAAGATACAGAGGGCAATCAAACAATTGAACTGACAGCGGGAAAGCATATCATTGCCGTACGAGGAACCGATAAAACTGGGATAGAATCGACTGCAACAATAACGCTTTACTCTAACGGCAGTGTTCATGAGTAATATTGTTGTTATTACAAATACTTGACATTCCGATAAAAATATGATAATACTAACCATGAAATATGGTGTTGTGGGGGAAATATTATGATGAAAAAAATTGTGAAATGTATGGCGATTTTGAGTTGTTTGGCTAATTGCTATGTAAATGCTACAGATGTGTCATCGCTAATGCGAGAGATTGCGAATGAACTGACAAGTCAGGCTAGAATTACCGAATTAGTAACAGCGCTGGTAGATAAGGAAAAGGGGGAGCTCAACACAAAGAAAGCTATTGATGTTTTAACTTACATTATTCCCTCTGAGAGTGACATAGCTACCTTTGATAAAATTGCTTGTATGATTTGCCATATCAATTGGGAATGGGGAAATGGGTATAGATCGATTCATCTTCCTGATTATTACATCAAAGGAGTTTTGGTTGGAGATTTCGGTCCTTTTTAGATACATGCAGTTATATCATTTCAGTTTAAACATAATTGATAATATTTCGGCATGACCATTGTTTTGTGGTGCTTCTTCTGCAATCCCTATAAGGATTTCTCTCGTGTATTTTTCTGTAGTTTCCAGAATTGTGATGGTTTTTGTTGCCCATCTTGGCTTTTCAGTGACCGTTTCCTCTTTAACTAGAAAGTTTTTGTTTTTACCGGATAATTTTTCAAGTGCCTGTTGTATCGCCTCGCAATGTGTTGTCGTTTTTTCTTGAATTCCTGCTATTTTTAAAAGAATATTTGCAATATTTGCTATACTTCCAGTTGAAATATCATCGCTATCATCTAAACTTTCTCTCAAAGCTTTTTTCCAATCATCATGTTTTTTAAAATCAGTTAGTCCGGCTTCGCTTAAATTTTTAATATCATATGAAATTTCATTTCCTTGGACATAATATTTACGAAGTAGAGAAGGTATTTTATCAATATGCAATGTATAAAAATTATCTTTATCTTGAATGGCGATATTAATTAAATGCCTATATAAAGTTTCAACACAATCGCCTTCTCGCTCTGAACCTGAACTTTTTTTAGTACTGATAGCAGATACTGGTCGACACATATATTCGGATGTAGAAACTTTTTCTTCTAATGTTTCGCCTAACATATTTTCTAACTGTTCTTTAGAATCGCAAATATCCAAAATAAAAATAATTTTAGCTATAAGAATTTCAATTGGAATAGAATGTGAAGTCATATTGATTCTTTGTAAGATATTATTAAAATCCTTCTGGTATTTGATCCCTAAAATATCTTGTAAATTGCTATTCACATCTGATGGTTTTTTCAATAAATTGAAGCCTAACCTATGTGGATGATTAGCAAACGATGTAAATGTGTCTGTAGCACAAGGAAAAAGTGTACTTAAAGTTATTTTTCTATAAAAATTTTTTTTATATGTTCCTTGATTCGGAAACATATTAAGACTTTTAGGAAACTTCCCAGTCTTAACCCATTTTACCATTTCAGCTTGACCTACATTTGTGTAGATCATAGAAATAATTGCATCTCGATGTTCTTTAGTTCGTTGCTTTCTGGGAACTTCAGCAGCTTCCATCAAATAAGGTAAAGCGGCTTCAGCGACTTCCTTAGTTACTCTGGCTTCGGAATAGTTAGCGGATAACGCATATACTCCGATGGTAACAGATGTAATAAATTTCAAAAAAGTTTTTTTCATTGCGTTTTTCTTTCAAAAAAGGTTCTTTTGATTTTAAAAAATCATATTTAATTTCCCGTTAATTTTCGTTTTAGATAGCCGATTCCTTAAAAAAAGTTTTTCGATTCGCGATTTTAGAAACGGCATATATAGATATATGTAGAAGGGAATTTAGCGAATGGCGATATTAACGAGATCGGGACGAATCGGAATAGCACGCAGTGTGAAAGCGCGGCAGATATTTTTAGCATGGGGAACAGGCAATTTGGAATGGGGGAACAATCCTCCGACAGAAGATTTGCTTTCAGCGACGGGATTGGTGAACGAAGTTGGTCGTCGCATTTGCGAAAGCGTGGAATTTTGTACTCCGGATGATCAAGGGGAAATTATTTCAACCAGTGGTCGTTTTTCCGTCTCAGAGTCACCGACGAACAATTTACATTTCACTGTTTTATTTGATTTTGAAGACGCTGCCGGACAAGAGATTCGTGAGTACGGATTATTTCTGAACACTGTCGTTCAAAGTGATCTTCCGATCGGTCAGCGATATTTTCTGCCGACAGAAATTGAAGATCCGGGAGAACTTTTGATGCTTGAAAATTGCGTGCCTCTGATTCGCACGGGAAATACAAAACATGCCTGTTCTTTTGTTGTGACGTTTTAGGAGACAGAAATGACGACAGAAAATTTTTATAATCGATTCGATTCTGCAAAAAAATACACGAAGGCTTTGTTTCGTTCGAGCCAACATTTGCAAGCCGCCGAACTAAACGAAATGCAGGAATACGCAAATCACGCAATCAAAGAAATGGGCGATGCGCTTTTCAAAAGCGGTGATGTTATCAGCGGATGTACTTGCGTCATTGATTCAAGCACCGGAGCAGTCACGGTAGAAGCAGGAAAGATTTACCTCAACGGTTTGGTACGTGACGTTCACGAAGGAAATTTGGAAATTCCGACAAATGTTTCGGTAAAAATCGGCGTTTATTTTAAGGAGCGAGTTATCACCGAATTGGAAGATTCGACATTACGAGATCCTGCGACCGGAACACGTAACTTCCAAGAAGTTGGTGCCGTTCGAACGCAATATACGACATCTTGGGCATATTTAGCAGATGGAGCAGTTGCGGATTCAACACTCGGCGAGTTCTACACAATATATAATGTCGAAAACGGAGTTTTGGTTCAGAAAGCTCTTGCGCCTCAGCTTGATTCGGTTAATACGGCTCTTGCGAGATATGACGACGAAAGCAACGGAAGCTATGTAGTTAAAGGCATGAATGTCACCTGTATATCAGCTGATTCAGAAGAGCAAATTTTCTCGATCAACGAAGGAAAAGCGCATGTAAATGGTTACGAAGTCGGCTTTGATCAGTCTGTGCGTTCTGTTTTTCAAAATGACTGCGATATACAAGAAGTTGAGTCCGATCCTTATATTTTCGAGCCTGATGCACTCGGAAATATGACAATTCATTTGAATTACACGCCTCTTGCTGAGGTTAGAACTGTTGATATTACTGCAGAAAAAAGAGTTAATTTAACTCATGGAAGTTATTCAGGTGCACTTGACCCGATTCCTTCAACTTCGGTGCTCGAAATTATGCAAATCAAGCAAGGGAACACGATTTATGTGAAAGGAACAGATTACAAGCTCACCGCAGGTCAAGTCGATTGGTCGCTTTCAGGATCTGAACCTGCTCCCGGAAGTTCATATGAAATAATTTATCGTCATCAAACACAAGTAACTCCGACAAATATTACTGACACAAGCTTTGATATTTCAGGGGCGGTTGACGGAACAATGGTTTTGGTTACTTATTCTTGGAAAATGCCGAGATACGACATTATAACCATTGATGCAGAAGGAATTGTGAGACGAATTAAAGGACTTGCGCATCCTTGGACACCTGTCATTCCAAAAGCTCCGAACGGTCAGTTGATTCTTGCACAGGTTTATCAAAACTGGACAGCAAACACGAAGCCGAAAGTCACAAATAACGCAATTCGAGTTGTTCAAATGGCAGACATCGAATCCATGAAAAATATGATCATGGATTTATATTATTTGATTGCTCAGGAACAATTGAAAAATGATGCCAACGCCAGCGATCCGTCAACGAAAAAAGGCATTTTCCAGAATCCTGAGTCGCAAGACCTCAATATATAACAACTTGGGATTATATTGAGCAGAGAGAGTCGCCGAGAGCAATTTTACTTGTAACATACAATGTATCCTTGTAATATTTTTATAAAAATCCGCTTGTTAGGTTATTATTTTTCTGTTAAATTACAACTTTAGATAGAAAAATAGGAAGTTTATGCATCGTTTTTTTAGTTTCGTTCTTGTTTTGTTGTCTGTTACTTTTGTTAGTGGTATGACAAACATTTATAACAGGCAATTAAGTTCCATGGAATCTGATAGGTTGAAAACTTTATCAGAGTGTGAACCAGAGCAAATTGCGGATAGGTTCAAGAAATGCAGCCGCAATGTTATTCTAGAGTCAAAGGTCATTGATGCGAACTTAAGCACTCTGATCAATAGAGTAGCTTCTAATCCTCAAGGGAGAAATATCCTAAGTTTTGTTATAGCCAAAATAGAACCTACGGTCGAATGCGGTCAATCCCTCCGAACAATATCGGAAGTATTATCGGAATCTAGTACGGAATCAGTAGCTTGCGCATTGAATTTTTTGGATGAGTTGTTCTCTTTTTCGAATGCTCAGGAGTTGTTAATGAAATTAAGCATAGTTAAAATGGCATGTGATAATCTTTTAAAGGATCCTAGAAAATTCACTTGCAATAGAAATAATGATGTGTTTAAAAAATTTGGTGAGCAACAAAATTCGATAAAGGCATTTTTCTCGACTCATTTAGAAATAATAAAACGTATAATTGATGATATTTCATCTCTGCTATTTGAAAGGACTTTTGAATTGGCTGTTGGCGAAAATATGTTTTATCATTATCATAATAGAATTTCTGTATTTCTCAATGGATCAATAATTTCAAACGTAGTGACTGGGCCTGTTACTTTTCATTTACAACTTGAAGCTGCCAAGATTTTTGATTCCATTGTATGCCAGAGAGAAGAAATAGAAAAGGATGTATGTTTTGTTCATGAACTATCGCATTATATCCGCAAGGTTTTTGATGGAGTTGTAGCAGGAAACTTTTTAACACTACGGCCTAAGTTAAATTTTTTACCAGATAGATATGTAACAAACGCTTTAGAGAAAACATTTTCAAATGATGAAGAATTTAGAAACATTACAGGGATACTAGTTCATGCTGGTTCTCTAGCTTTTGATCCGTTGACGGAAGCTGGTTATGTTATGGCAAATAGTAGAAGGTTGAGAAACTCACACAATGTCAGTTTTATACCGAGAATACCTATAAGTCTTATATTAAAGATTAAAGAGTTATCAGGAAAGACCCCTGATTTAGGTCTAGATGAAGTTGAATATTCAGAATTGTTAAATTTGTGGTAGTAATTATTAAGAGGGTTAATGACATGTTGAAAGAAATCTTAGTTGCATTTATGTTTGTACCATTTCTGAGCTTCGGATTAGATGTTCCAGTTGATATTTTTCAAAAAACGATAAATGAGAAAGCTGTGGAAGAAGATTTGCGAGAAAGATTGACGGAAATAAGAAATGAAAGTCGAGAAGCCGATTTATTTATAAGAAAATATTTTGAGAAAGAAGAATTTGCGAGTGATCGCTTTGAATCAGGTATTGTAGAGAAAGTGGAAAAAGCAGCAGCTTATGTAACCAGTCGTTTGTATGAAAAAGGACTAAAGAGTCCAACTGATACGGAAACATTAAAGAGAGCTTTGATATTTGCGGGTAAGGGGGATGGAGCAAATGGTATAGACAACAATTCTGAAGCAACGTTAAACAGTCTTGCTTCTATCAGATGTGATATAGAAAATCTTCTTAAATTGAGGACAAATTACGATACTCATGTCAATGGTCCAGAGTTTAAAGATTTTTTGAATGAGTTCGAAAGAGTTCTAAAAAAATAAATTCTAAAATCTGCAGCCTCGCCAATATGTTGTTGTAAATGAAGATGCTACAGGCTTTTCAACAGTCGAAGGTGGCGGAGGCAAAGGCGGAAAGAAAGGCGAGATTCTCGTAAAAAAGAGCGACGCAAATTTCGATACGACATGGATTGATCCGCGAGCGATTTTGAAAAAAGCTCCGACAGTGAAAGAAACTGTCTCGGATATTCAGCTTCAAAACAACGGCACAATGATTTTAGCTGACGTCCATGAAACAGACCTCAGAGATGATTTGCCTCGGCATGGATTAACTCAGCGACAGATCAATTCAGACACTTCTGCCGATTCTTCTTATACATATATATTGTGTGGCATGATTGATGACACTGCCGAAGATGAATCCGACATTGCAACGAGAGAAAAATTCGGTCGAGTAAAAATCGGTTCAGGAATAAATGTAACTAACGGAGAAATTTCTGTACCAACGATTGGTATTGCAACTGAAAATGATTTCGGAACAGTAAAAATTGGCGAAGGTTTAGCTGTAAATGACGGCGTCGTTTCAACATTACCTTATCGACATGCGGATCATGAAAATTTCGGAATCATCAAACCAAGCGCGGATTTCAATTTTGATTCAAAAGGCGCATTGCAATTAGCAAATCGCAGTGAAGACATCATTTATCAGAAAGCAGCAAAAAATATTGTTGAAGACGGAGTCATAAAAATCGTTTCGACATGCGCTTACTACAGAGCGTTTATTAACAGCGACATGTTATTTTCATTTGATTGGAATAACTTTACTCCGAAAGCAGATATTTCATTTGATTTAGAAATCGTTTCAGACGGAACTTATGTCGTAAATTTCGGTTCAGATGTAATTTGGGAACTTCCTTGTGCCGGAGTTAATTTAGGAACAACGGTAATTCATTTTGAAAAATTGATGGGCGAATCGAAATTCCGAGGAACATTAAAATCTGCAGCCATAAACAAAATCAAATTACTGACTTCGGATACGAGCGCAGATATTACCGACGATTACATTTGCGGTCATAACGGCAGCGGTTGGCAGGCTTGCTATTGCATGGCTGTAAAGGATTACTCAAATTATATGAATTTCTATAACCCTGTCGATGGAATTTGGTATATCGATTTCAAACGCTCAACTTATGTCGAGTATTTGGAATATTTTCAGGGTTACGACAATTGGACATCAGATTATTTTTATATTGAAGGAAGTGTGGATGGAAAAAATTGGAAAAGATTACTGACTCGTGGCACAGGAAAGCTAAATCACGGCAATTATTATCTCGAAAATCACGGTTTTTTCAAACATTATCGCATTCGCTGTTCACACACGCAGATCAGATATTTTCGCTGGTACGGATTCGATGTCGAAGACGAAAGATATGAATTACAAAGAGTAATGCCGATCATGCAATCAAATTCAGCTAATGGATTTGAAATTACTTCTTCAGGTCTAACAAGCGGAAATTTATACAACTTAACCGACGACAACAGCGGCTCTTGGGCGAATTTTGAAACACGATTGAATGGAGAATTTTGGGTAAAGTACGAATTGCCGGAGGCAGAATCAGTCGACATGATTGATCTCGGAGCGCGCCAAGGGACAGAATGCAATCGTATGCCGACTTGGTTCAAAATTGAGGCTTCGAACGATGATACGAACTGGGATTTGATTTTAGAACGTCAATATTTATCGCAGTGGTATCACGGAGAGACGCGCCAATTTTGGGTTAACAATTCAACAAAATATAAGTATTATCGCTTAAGTTCAATTGAGCAGCCGACGGCGTATTTTTCGCTCAGCAGATTTCGTTTATACAAAACAATCGATGGAACGCCACTGAGAGGATTTGTGCCGATACTTTCTTCAGCTTCTCAAGGAGGTTATGAAGTCAGTGCGAGTTCGACTTGTGGATCAGATCATTGGCCCTATTTAGCTTTCGATGGAAATTCCGGGACAAGATGGGCTTCAGCTAATGGAGATGCTGTTGGCGGTTGGATTAAGATTAAATTTCCAACAGCAACATTATGTACTACAGCGTGGTTAACAGCTCGAAATGATGATTGGTTCGGACAGGCAGCAACGGACTTTACAATTTTAGGATCAGTTGATGGAGAAAATTTCGAAACAATCAAAACTGTAACAAGTCAAACCTGGACAAAGGGAGAGCAAAAGAAAATTACTTTTTTCAATGAAATTTCATATCTGTATTACAGAGTTCAAGCACAAGCCATTCAAAATGGTCAGGGGTATTTTGCTTTTTCTGAAGTAAATTTCGGCACTGAAATTAGAGAATATAAACGAGAACTAAATGCTTATCGCAGATTAACTCCGATAATGACCGCAAATTCGCAAGACGGTTTTGTTGTTACTGCGAACTCAATCTATTCAGGAGCAAAAATTTACAATCCGTTTGAAGCATTTAACAACATTATTTCTGATTCAAGTTCATGGACAACAAGATCTCAGTCAGGGTGGATTCAAATTGAACTTCCCAAAGCCGATAAAGCCAATATGTTCAGAATGTCAGGCGGATTTTCAAACGAAGAACCTGATTCATTTATTTTGTATGGCTCGAATGACGGCGAAAATTATGATGAGTTATTAAATTCAGGTGCGCTTACATGGACTCATAACGAAACAAAAACATGGGATTTGAATCA
>JAFUZX010000194.1 GCA_017476405.1 Alphaproteobacteria bacterium
TCAGAATTTTTGCCGCTGAACTTGCCGTTATGTCTTCACTGAAACATTCAATTATTTTTTTGATCTTATATATGCTCAATCTGCTGTATCTCATGCCTTATACCATACATCATTACATCGATGATGGTCTAGAGCCTAAAATAATTTAATTATTAAATTTACGTTAGATTTTATATTTTCATTAAAATAGTTCTTTAGCGGCTGCTATTACAGCCGCTCTTTTAAAATCAATCATTTGTTCAATAACTGTGTCTATTGATGCCCATTTCCAATGTGAAAATTCTACTTCATCGGAAAAATTCAGATTAATTTCCGACTCGTCACCAATAAATTCAAACAAAAAAAATTTCATACTCTGACCGATATACTTCGCCCAATTATGTCTAGCAACTTTTTTTCTAATTTCTTCCGGAAAAATATAGTTATATCTGTCTTTTGTACTGCGTAGAAATTTTACAGAAGAAATTCCAGTCTCTTCTCGCAATTCACGAATCGCCGCATCATAATCATCCTCCCCCGGATTTACTCCCCCCTGAGGAATTTGCCAAGCATCAGGCTCATTTATCCTTTCCGCAGAAAACACTGTGCGCAACGTTCCATGTCTCAAAAGAAAAATACCTATGCCTTGTCTGTAATTTTCAATAGCCATTGGATATTACATTCCATCAGAAATATACTCATGCTTTCGTACAGTTATCCCGTTAATTTCTTCTTTTAACTGCTTCCCAGCTTTAAAAAACGGAACTTTTCTATCTGAAACTTCAACAGTTTCCCCCGTACGAGGATTCCTACGTCTAGCAGCCGGTCTATTTTTTACCCAAAAAGATCCGAACCCACGTAATTCAACACGCCTTTCTTCTTTTAAGGCTTTTACAATACACCCTATTACAATAGAAATGATCTTGTTAACATTACGTAAGCTCATATATGGATATATTTCTGAAATTCTTGCCACTAAATTAGCTTTTGTCATACTTACTTTTTTTTCTTTCATAGCTCTTACTATAAATACTTTTTTAAATAAAATTTCTTTTTTCTGTCCGGATGTTATAATATATACTATAACCATAACAAAAAAGCCAAGAAAAATAAATAAGGTAATGTTAAATTCTAGTTTAAGTATAAATCCGGAATTGCTCAGCATATCAACGCTTTTTCTGTGTTTTATAGCTATTTTAAGTACTACGAAATTTTTTGGGAAAAGTGGACTATATGTATACTCTACAATTGCGACAATAACTTCAAATATACAAGTTCTGAAACTTACCCAATATTCGCTGTACTCTACTCCTGTAGCTTTAGGAACTGTCCTTTTTTCTACAACATTTGCCGTAGACAACATACTTACTGAATATTATGGAACCGCATCAGCAAAAAAAGGATTGTATATAAGTTTTTTCGGATATTTATTTTTTGTAATCATAATGCAAATTACAATTTTACACCCACCTGTATTACAAACGAACTGTGTAAATTTTCATAATGAATTGCAAAAATTATTTTTACCGACGCCATATCTTTTTATATCAAGTTTAATTGCGTTCTTTATAGGACAACATTCTGATATTTTTATATATTCGATACTAAAAAAATTTTTCAACGGAAAATATCTTATCGGAAGAGCTATGTTTTCAATGGCAGTTTCCGCTTTTATAGATAATTTCGTTTTTTCATTTCTTGCGTGGATTATTTTTTCCGAAAATCCGATTTCTATTTCAGATTTATGGAAGACTTATATTTGCGTTACGTATATAATAAGATTACTTGTATCCGCCTTCTGTGTACCAATAGTAAAATTAGCGGGTAATTTTGTTTTAAGAGATAATAATGTATAAAAATTTTAGTTTTAATATTCTTCAGCAATCAAAAAATTTGAAAACTAATGAAAGATTAGGGAAAATAGTTACTCCTCATGGAGAAATACAAACTCCGGCTTTCATTTTTTGCGGAACAAAAGCCAGCGTAAAAGGAATTTCCCCTTATCAGCTGAAAGAAACTAATACTCAAATCATTTTATCAAATACATATCATCTTTTTTCATATCCAGGATCCGCATATATAAAAGCCAGAGGAGGATTACATAAATTTTCAGGATGGAATGGCCCTATGTTTACGGATTCAGGAGGATTTCAAATATTCAGTTTAGGCCATGGTTCTGTCGCTGATGAAATAAAAGGAAGACGTTCCGGAATCTCGACTCTCGCAAAAATAGATGAAGAAGGCGCTACTTTTAAATCCTACTGGGATGGAAGCGTTCAACTTTTAACTCCTGAAAAATCTATAGAAGTACAACATGAATTAGGAGCTGATTTAATCGTATCCTTTGATGAATGTACACCGTATCATATTGATAAAAAATATACAGAAAAATCAATGGAAAGATCTCACAGATGGGAAAAACGATCTCTCAATGAATTCATAAAAAGAAATAATGGTACACAAGCTTTATATGGCATTGTTCAAGGAGGAATTTATCCGGATTTCAGAAAACGCAGCGCAGAATTTGTCAGCAGCCATCCGTTTTTTGCGACAGCTATAGGTGGGACTCTCGGATCTACAAAAGAGCAAATGTATGAAGTAGTAGAAATGGCAATGAACGGCTTGGATATAAGGCGTCCGATCCATCTTTTAGGAATTGGCGGTATTTCCGATATATTTCGTGGCGTAAAACTTGGAATCGATACATTTGACTGTGTTCATCCGACACGAATCGCAAGACACGGCGGAGCTTTAGTAAAAGCGGCTTACAGAGATCATAATTTACGAGAACATATAAATTTAAAAAAAGCCGAATATCGCAATGATGATAATCCTATAGAAATTGATTGCGATTGTCCTACTTGCGCAATATTTTCACGAGCATATTTACATTATCTTTTAAAAGCAAAAGAATTATTAGCATTGCAAGCTATAGCCATTCATAATATACGCTTCATGAATAAACTTATGGAAGAAATTCGCAGAGGAATTGCTGACGGAAATTTAACTGAAGTGGAAAGTAAATGGTGTTAAAACTTATCGCTTATCTGTTTTATTTCACTATTAGCTTTGCAGCGTTAGCCTCAAATGACGAAGATTTACACGATTTCTTCTACCACGCTGAACTGGTAATCGATATGGAACAAAGTTTACTTGGACGTATCGGTGATTTACTGACAGGTTCAGAAATAGAAGAAGATATTCTTTCTTTGCGAACCTTCTCCGAACAAAATAAGCGAGTAAGTAATATGCGAGCTTTTTCAGATAGAATAAATTCCGACATAATTGAAATTTATAAAAAAGCTCACGCATTGGGATTTTATGAGGCTACGGTAAAATATAAAGTCCATTTTTCTGAAAATAATCGTTTATTACTTACGGTATTTGTTGATTTCGGGAAAATTTTTAAACTCAAATTAAAAGTGAATTATATAAGTAAAGATAAAATATTTAATCAACTAAATGAAAAAACACTAAAAAAAGAAACTGAAAATTTTACTTCATCTATTTCTGATATAAAACAACTTATAACAATAGCCGTACGTAACTTGCAAAAAAACGGATACTATAATCCGCAAATAAAAGAAAAAAAAGTATGGTTAGATTACGAAAAAAAAGAAGCTGTTTTGAATTTGACAATTGATCCCAGTAAAAAAGTAAATTTTGCTGATGTAACCATAAAAGCTTTTCCTGATATAAATACAACATTCATAAAAAACAGAATTGCTTGGGAAAAAGGAGAAACATTCAATATAGATAAAATAGAACAAACTACAAATAATTTATCCGCAACTCAAATATTTTCAAAAGTTAAAGTAAAGCCAGAATCTGAAAAAGTAAAAAATGAAGATATTCCAATATTACTTACAGTAAAAGAAGATAAACGGCATACTGTTGATATAAGTCTCTTATATTCCGGTATGAAGAGTATGAATTTTCAAAAAAAATCAAACACAAATAAAAGATTGAAATCAATAATAGGAAGAATTTCTTGGATAAATTACAATACTTTCGGTAACGGAGAAAAACTCAGATTTACCGTAGAAGGCACTCCAATAAAAGTGAGAGAACATCGTGCGGATTACGCATTTGAAGCGGCATTAACACAACCTGATATTTTCATAAAAAACAACACAGTCGAATATATAATTTCAAGACGACAAGAACTTACAAACGTCTTTTTCAAAAAAAATGATAAAATTTCCGTATTGTTCAGCTATCCGATTTGGTTTTTTACTTCTGTCAGAAGTGGAGGAATTTTAGAAAGAAATTATGTAGATTCCAGTGATACTTTTAATGAGCAAACAGATAAAAATAAACAATATGAAAATCTAATAATTCCAATTGAATTCAATATAGATAATACTGATGACTTACTTAATCCGACAGAGGGATACAGAGCTTTTGCCGCATACTCTTATATAAAATTAAGAAAAGCGAAAATAAATCAGCTACATTACGTTACGGGAGGAGTTTCATACAATATTCCTTTAGATAACAGAAGAAGAACAGTTTTTGCTTTTAAAATTTCAGAAAAAACAATTTTTGGGAAAAATATTGATGACATTCCCCTTGATAAAAGAATATATGCCGGTGGTATGATGTCAGTCCGTGGTTATGCAAACCAAATGGCTACTGATGCTTTAATTAATCGAGAATCAGTAATGGGAGGAAAATCTTCGATAGAATTTAATACTGAGTTAAGGCGAAAAATATCAAAAGATTTTGGAATAGTTACCTTTTTTGACGGAGCGAAAGTATTTCAAAATAAATCGAAATTTGAAGATAAACAAATTGAAAAGAAAAGATGGTTTTACTCAATCGGATTGGGAATACGTTATTTTACAAGTATAGGACCAATAAGAGCAGATTTCGCATTTCCTATAAAAAGACGGAAAGGAATCGATTCTAAGGTACAGTTTATTCTTAGTTTAGGACAAGCATTTTGAAGAAAAAATACTCAAAAATAATAAAGACATTTAGCAAAGCTGTTTTCGTTTGTTTAGTTATTCTATGTATGATACTTGGTATAATGTTTTGTTCTAAATTCGGGCAACGAATATTAGTAGATATTACAACAAAATATATAGAATCTAATGGAATTACTTGTGACATTAATGGCTTAAGTAAAGATTTATCCAAAATAAACGATATATTCATAAAATTAGCGGATGGAACTGAAATTTATATCTCAGATGTTACAATTAGCAAAAATCATTTTTTTGAAAAAGCAGATATTCATGCAAAAAAATTAAAATTAAAAACGGCAAAAAATTCTGATAAAAATTTACACAAAAATAATAATCTCATAGCTGATATAAAGCAGTCGATTTTTTCATACGCTCAAAATTTCAGATTTTTTATAAAAAAAGTAACAATTGGAAAAGCTGAATTGAATATTTCAGAAAAAAAATTCCATCTAAATAGTATTGAATATGTTTCAAAAAAAACTGACGATAATTTCCAATGTAACATATTTAATAAACATTACTTTCTTAAGTGTAATTTAAATTGGAATGCACAAAGTCATATTAATATTCTTTTTAAAAAAGATGAACAGAATATTTTCGCAATAAATATAAAAAATATCGATACTGATATTTCTCCGATTACAATAACATTAGAAAAAGACAAAAGAATTTATAACATCAATGGAAAAATAATAACAAAGAATAATCAAATTATTTTATTTTCGAAAATAAACACGAATGACTTTCTTTATGCTTTAACTTTAAAAAATGAATTAAAAAAACATTTTGAAAATACTTTTGCGATTTTTAATATAACATGTGGTTTCGATAAAAAAATTGAGTTTTCTGTAGTTATTGAAAAAACAAAAAAAATCATCGGAACATTATTAGGGACCATAAATGATAATGTAATAAACGTAAAAGGCAAAATTGATTATAATATTTACGGATATGTTTTTAAAAATATAGATTGCGAAATTATTGACTTTGAAAAAATTTACTCAAATTTTATCGGAGAAAATTTTGATATTAAAATAGCAGCAAAAATAAATAATCAACAAATTGAAATAGAAAATTTTATTTTTAACATTCCTAAAAATGGATTTATAAAGGCAACAAAACCATTCGTTGTAGCTGATGACAATAAAATATACGCAAATTTTGATTTTAAATTAGCTCAATTAGCTTTCTGGAACAAAATAATTCCGATATCTGATGGAGACGCAAATGGAACTATAGTTTTCAACGGAGATAAGATACAAACTGATTGTAAAGGAAAAAGTATAACATTCAAAAAATTCGGTAAGTTATTGAATTATAGTTTATCGGCAGATGGAAAAAACATATCCTTACACGCCAAAAACGCCATACATATAAATTCAATTTGGCAAGATCTATCGTTTAAAACACATCAAAACAAGCTTAAAATCAGCGGGAAAATCAATAATTTCTCATCACTTGTCGAAGGTAACATTTCAGATAGTTTTAAACAAATAACAATAAATAAAGGAACCATAAACTCACAACACATTATCTGCGACATAAAACATTGTGATTTAGATTTCGATACTGACAATTATAAAATCCTTATTGAAACATTTAATAAAAAGAATAAAAAAGGATCACTATACTTTAACAATGATAATACAAGTACAATTATTGAGTTAAATTCATTTCAACCACATTATATGAATAACATATTAGGTATATTGATTCCACAATGCAGATTAGATGGAAAAATAAAAATCAATAAAACAAAAGAATCAAAAATCGGCGAAGCTCATATAACAATATCGGATATATTATCAAGGAAAAGTTCAATTTCATTAGTGAGTAATCTTAACAAAAATGGCTTAACTGTAAAAACCGTAATAAATAATACAGAAAAAACACTAAAGGGAGATATTTTCATTCCTATAACCTTCGATAAAAACAACTCAATAAAAAACACTAATTCAATTCAAATAAATGGACATATTTCCGGTGAAACATATC
Organism: Alphaproteobacteria bacterium; assembly: GCA_017476405.1. GTDB lineage: Bacteria > Pseudomonadota > Alphaproteobacteria > UBA3830 > UBA3830 > BNWE01. The sequence goes on from JAFUZX010000194.1 coordinate 6,945, forward strand.
TCGAACGTCTTTTTGAATTACCGGATCGTTCTGACGCAAAAGGATTATTCAGTTGTAATTTATATATTTCCGGAAATTTATCCGATCCTAAAATAAATGGTACCGCAAGCTTAAAGAACGGATATTTTATGATAGGAGATATTTTTCTTAGAAAAGGATATATCACTTTACAATGCGATAACAACAAAATAAATATAGTTAACGCAGAATTTTCAGATACAAAAAACAATAAACTTATGGCAAGCGGAACAGGAA
>JAFUZX010000195.1 GCA_017476405.1 Alphaproteobacteria bacterium
AGAAAGACTTAGTAGACCAGCATTTATTTCCCCATCTGATAATTTACCTTTTTATGAATGGGTAAAAAATAACGTAAGCAGTGAACTGCTGAGATTAAAAAAGGCAGATGCCAAAGCGCATGAACTATTATGTAACAAGGAAATAGAGAAAGGTATTTCTGTTAATGATTTCGTTTTTTTGAGTATGTTCTTAGTTGATAAGAATCAGGGAAAAAGATTGATCGAACAAGTGCCAAATCAAATTTATCAAGATGTGTTCAGGAAGCTTATATCGTTTTTTATGTTTGATGACGTAAACAGATATCCTTATGCAGAAAAAAGCTATAATGAGAAGGTAGAAGCTGTAAGTCTTGCAATTTTAGATAAAATTTCAGATGTTTCTGTATATGACTTATTTAGATATTCCATTGCCGCTGGAGCATTAGGAGTAGATATGAAATCGTCAGCATCAGCTGCCTCTCCAATTCAAAGAGGATTAAGAAATATCATCTTTTATGATGCAGGTAAAGATGAAGATTTTACAGAAAAAGTAAAACGCATGAAGGACGAACTCGATTTAAAGGTTCAAGAACCTTTGGTTATCGACTTCTGGAAGGAGTTTGAAAGTGATTTCTTGAATAATGAAGAAAAAAAGAGTTTAGTTTGGTTTCATGATGATGTAGCTGAAACAGTTTTTGACCTATTTTTTATTCAAAAAATTCTTTCATGCAACAGTAAATTAGACATTATATCCATTCCAAGAAGTGGTAAGCATGGTATACGTTTTGGAAACGATGCTTCTTCTACGGATATAAAAAAGATATTTAGATATGCCTGTATTTTCTGCTTTAAAGTGCTCATGGGAAAAAGGTCAGTACCGCTATTCTGATGCAGGACCATGCTGGGGAGCGGTATATGGAACGCAATTATCGAATGAAGCTATAGATTTAGTGTTAAACTCATCGGCGATACTCGTAAAAGGATCTAGATCATATGAAATGTTACAGGGAATAAAAATAAATTCTTATTATGCCTCTATGGTTTGCAGAGATTTTAGTGAATCTGTTTTTGATATAGATGCTGAATCAGGTGCTTCTATACTTATAAAACAAGAAGCTGGTTTACCTTCCTTTCAAGGCTTTAGAGAAAGGCATAAAAGAAGCCATACTTTACCTAATGGAAGAGCTATTATGTTAGCTTCTATGACTGCACAGGAATATGCTAAAGCTGTGCGACACCCGAATTATCAAAAAATAATCTCTAGATTTCCAGATAGATTAAGTGCTAATCTATGGATGAAAAATGAAGCTAAAAGAAAGCAAACAAATATCGCTGATTTCATTTTAAATTACAATTAGAGTAAGGAGGTATAGCATGAGACGATTTGGAATAAATTTAAATTCTATAGATCTTTTAAAAAAGCCAATATTAGCGAAACAAATTTTGAGAGCGGTATGCGATACCGCTTTCGATTTTGTGCAGTTGCATGCACGGATGACGCCAGAATTTTACGATGATATTTTCGTAAAAATGAAAGAACAAGATGAAGGGGGTTAAGGCCGTCATTCACGCTCCTTTTCACCTTCCTCCAAAGTATGCTGGTGTAAACACTAGCGATGCAAATATGCTGCAACATAACATGAAAGTATTAGAGTTTTCACAAAAATGTGCAGACTTGTTACAGTCGAGCGTCATAGTTTTGCATCCGGGTATCGGCGATACAGAAGAATGTGTGAATGAAACCATTCGTCAACTCAACATCATAGGAGATGCTCGTATAACTATTGAAAATGTTCCCTATGATCCTTTCGGTTTTACTATGCATGGAGGTCGTCCTAGCAATATTGCTAGAATTGTTAAAGAAACTAATTGTCAGTTTTGTTTTGACTTTGCTCATGCCACATGTGCATCGCTCGCTTTAGAAAGAAGAGCCTATGAAGATTTTGAGATATATAAGTCTTTAAAACCGTCTCTCTATCATCTGTCCGATGGAGACTTTTCAGTAAATTTTGATGCACATTTGCACTTAGGGTTAGGTAATTACGATATAAAGAAATTTTTGAACGATTTTACTGATATGGATGCGATGATTGTTTTAGAAACTTTTAATCCCGATTCAGCAATAATTGATCCTTGGGTAAGAGATGCGGAATATTTAAAAAAGTTAGAAGTAATCTAATTATGAAATTTGAGAGATTGTAATGAAATCATTCACTTTACTAATTGCTGCATTGTCGTTATTCTTCTCAAGAATAGAGGGAGGCGATTGTTCTGCTATGCATGTAGAAGATAAACAGGAACACCACCTTGGTCACCAAAAAAATTTGTGTTATCCGCTTTGCGTAACAAGTGGCACAGCATATACAGATATAGATGCACTCGCCTGCGCTGTAGCTTTTGCTGAACTGTACCATTGTTCAGCAGTATTACCAGGAGAATTCAATTCTACTGTTACTGAAAGTGTGAGACAGTGGGATTTCACTTTTTCACGAGAGTTTACAGATGAATGTGCGGTCTTTGTAATAGTTGATGTTAGCAATCCAGCTTATATTCCAAAACATATCAAACATGGCCAGATTGCGAAAGTATTTGATCATCACTTTGGTTTCGAAGACTATTGGAATAGCACGGGAAATATAGAAGCTGTTGGTGCTTGTGCTACTTTAATTTTTGAATTGTTTAAAGATACTACGCCAAGTAAAACGACCGCTAATTTACTGTATACTGCCATATTGGCCAATACATTAAATTTTAGAGCAAATGTCACAACACCAAGAGATATAGCCGCTTTCGAAAAATTAAAGGATTTTATTGAGTTACCCGAAACTTGGATTAGAGATTACTATACTGAAGTAGAGCTTCAGGTACTGAAACACTTCGATTTAGCCGTAAAAAATGACACAAAAATTTTAGGTAACGGGTGGGCTATAGCTCAAATAGAATTGTATGATCCATCGTTATTATTGAAAGATGCTAAGTTTCTTGAATCTTTAGAAGATTGTATGAAAGAATATTCAGATTGGTTACTAACCATGCCTTCTATAAGCGAGGGGAAAATTACTTCATAACAAATTCACATAATATACAAAGAAAAATTTCTGAGGACATAAGGACTGAATGGGCTGGATTATGTGGAGTAAGCGATAAGTTGTATTTGCGTAAAGAAATATTAAAAATCACCAATTTGAAATAATTTAATTGATTATATTTTAGGACATTATTTGGGAGGAATAATATGAAAAAATATAAATATGGCGTTGTGCATGGTAGATTTCAGCCTTTTCATAAGGATCATTTGAAATACACGCTTGCTGCATTCGAAAAATCGGAGATTCTGTATATAGGTATTACTAATCCTGATCCTTCTGTAATTCGTTTTGATCCAACAGATCCGAAAAGATCTGCCGACAATGCTTGCTGCCGCAGAACTCGCATATGATCATACTCCAAGTGTATCTAAGGAATCAGGTGAGCGTTTTCAGTGGCTACAACAGCATACAGACAAAGATATTTCAATTGTATCGGAGAAAAACGCAACTCATGGACTCTTTTTCAGACCTCATAAACTGGGTGCTTATACTGCGCTGTTTCCTGAGCTTCATCTATTGCCACAATCTGTGCATTCTGCACTCTCAAATCCTGTAGGAGCGACTGTTGCCGAAGGTAAAAAGGCAGATATAGTCATTGATACAGATGGTTTTTTACATGCTACAGGGCAATTACATGCTGACGATAACATTTTCGCCAGAGCCAAACGAGGTGCGCTATTCGAAACAGGCACATACGATGCAATGGCTATTACGCAAAATGAAGTTGAATATACAGAACGCTCTGGATTATTCGGTTTAGATCATGATACAGTCAGATATCGGCTTACCGAGTGGCATCAAATCAAAAGAGCTCGTGAACCTATGCTGGTAACTACAACCCGAGGGGACTTTGTAATAGTTATACCGAATAACGAAGAAGCGTCGCATTTTGAAGAGATGGTTTCGGATATTAACACCAACGAAAAAAGAAAGGACAGAGTGAAAAAAGTCGGATCAACAGTAGAGTTTAAAGGAACAGTCACTGATATTGCCGGAGATGTAAAGCTCATAGGGCCGGATGCTGAGGTCATACTCTCGCCTCTTGAAATCGCTACCGTTGTTCCTTGTCCGCAAATCGCCAGCGCAAACAGAATCTCTACAACTCTTCCTGTCTTCTTACGTACTGTTTTAAAAGCTAAGGGAGTCGAAGCAGATGTTCGTGTGTTCAAAAATAACGGCAGCCAAATAAAAGCTCTCAATGATGTCGTCATAAAAGCCTCTGATCGCATAGAGTTTAACACAGAAACTCGCAAATTTACTCTTGCGGAAGGTGTAACAACCCATGCCAGTATGTTTTCCACTTCAACATCATATCATCGCATTGATGACGTCACTTTCTCCGCTCCTACTACCGAAGCAGGTGGTAACATTCATTTCAAAACCGATACTGCTAATCTCACAGGGCAGTTTTCTGCTGATAACGATATCATTTTGAACGCACAAATTGCGGAACTTAAAAGCGTTCTCGCTTATGGCACGGAAGAATTTCATTCCAAGGCTTACAGTTGGATTTCAAGCTCTTCTTATGATCGTTTTGCGACTTTTTCGCGCATTTCACCAACCATTTTCCAATCTCATGGTGACTTCATCGCTGATTTGACCGACATATATTTCGAGCACAGCATTCAAAAATCATGTCACAACGAGAGAATTACCGCTTCTCGCATCGATTCTTCTCCTCTCGAAGTCCATGAAACGGTAACCGAAAGTCGTTCCAGCAGTGGTTTCGATTTCTTCCTTCCTCTGGCCGTTTATGCTCCTGTTTGTGATGGTCGTATCAGCGATGCTCTCGATGCTTTCTGGCAGCAATCGTCTCTCCTCACCGCAACTCATTCGCTTCTCAATTCTCGACGTGGCGCAGATCTCGCTGCAAATGGTATCAGCCTCGCTCTGTCAGCCTATTCCACACTCAACACCCTCCTTTCCAAAGGAATCGGTGGCGGTTTATCCTTATTCGGCATCGGAAATTTCGGCTTTCATTCTTCTCAAATTAACTCTAATATGAAACACGATTTCACAGTCGCTTCAACCGTAGAAGCAAGTGGCAGTATTACTTGGGAAGCTCGTTCTGGCGACATCCGCATAGCGCATCGCATAGCAAAAGCAGGAGAAAATCAGCGTTATACCGCCTCAGGCAACATTCTGGTAGAACCGGGGCATGATACCGTTTCGATGGCCTCTTCTTCCTCATCATCGGGCATGAGTTTCAACGTTTTCACGAAAGATGTAGGCCTCAATTTCTCGCACGGTGAGACTTCCGCCGTGTCAACCGATTATCTTGCGAGCGGTTTTCATTCCGTGGGAGACAACGTTTTCTCAGCCGGTAACGGCATTCACATCATCGTTCCGCAGATCTCGGGCACTCGGAACACGTTTGATGCGCTGGTGGTGAATCTCGAGAACCGCGCGAATATTCATGAGTCGCATAGCTCGTCCTCTGGCGTGGGACTGTCGACCAATTTGGCGGAATCGGCGGGGCTTATGGCGTCCATGAACCTCGGAACGAGCGGATTTCGCGATACTTATCTGAACGAGGAGTATATTCGTGGAGCCGTTGATTTTGCGCATTCGCAGGTACGCAATCAAGGATGCCTGGTGATGGACATCACGAATGCGGGGGCATCGTACAGATACGTTCCGATGGAGGAGGTGCATGAATCGTCGTCGTTTGCGATTGGTCTGTCAGGACTGGATTTGTCCTCACCGGATGCCTTTGCGTACAGCTTGGGGCGTGGTCTTGCGTCGGCTGCAGCGTCTGCCGGAGTGGGTATGCTTGCGTCAGAGGCAGGGC
>JAFUZX010000196.1 GCA_017476405.1 Alphaproteobacteria bacterium
GATTATCGACAGCAAAAGTGGACTCCATACGGAAATAAAAAAGTCTACGTAATTTCAGGCAAAATTTTGTTGGGATAAGGTGAAACCATGAAAAATGAGGTAAAAATCATAACGAGACCAGAAAAAATAGCTCAAATCGTTTACGAAGCGGTCATTCGATATATAAAAGCGAAAAAGTCTCCAATTGCAAGAAAAAAGACGGATTTAGGCCTTGACATTTCCTGTGTTTGGAGAGGAAATAGGAAGCAGAAAAATTGACTTATTGGAGAACTGTAATGATTTTAGAAAACGTAAATGAGGATTTGAGCGTGATTAAACAGGTCATGGCTTTACAAAACATGAAATCCGCTGAATTAGAGGCGACTTGGAACAAATATTTCGATCATCCGCCTGAGGTTGCGAGTCGTCAGCATATGACAGCAAAAATCGCTTATAAAATTCAAGAAATGTCTTATGGAACTATAGACGCTGAAACTGAGGACAAAATCAAGGCTTGTGCTAAGAAGATTCAAACACCGATCGATCCGAAAAAGAAAACTCGGAAATTCAGTCCTATGATCGGTACGAAAATCACGAAGGAATATCACGGGAAAATGCACGAAGTTTTGGTTGTGAAAGACGGTTTCGCTTATAACAACGAAATTTACAATTCGCTCTCGGCTATTGCAACAAAAATCGCTGGCACAAGATGGAACGGCTTAAAATTTTTCGGAGTTAAAAAATGATGGAAAGAAAATTTATCAGATGCGCTGTTTATACGAGAAAATCCTGCGAAGATGGTCTGGAACAGGAGTTCAACAGCCTTGATGCTCAACGTTTGGCAGGTGAAAATTACATTGCAAGTCAGATTCATGAAAATTGGCGTTTGGTTTCAAAACATTATGATGATGGCGGATTCTCAGGTGGAAATATGAACAGACCTGCGCTGAAAGAGCTGTTTGAAGACATCAAAGCAGGATTAATCGATATGGTTGTTGTTTATAAAATCGACAGACTTTCGCGATCGCTGTTTGATTTTTCAAAGATTGTTGAGCTTTTCGATCAGTACAATGTAAGTTTTGTTTCTGTGACTCAGTCGTTTAACACCTCGAATTCATCGGGAAAATTGATGCTGAACATTTTGCTGAGTTTCGCGCAATTCGAACGTGAGCTTTCCGGTGAACGCATCCGAGATAAGTTTGCTGCCTCCCTCAAAAAAGGCATGTGGATGGGAGGAACTCCGCCTCTCGGATACACCTGTAAGGACCGCAAGCTCATTATCGACGAAAAAGAAGCGAAGGTTGTAAAATTCATTTACAGCAAGTTTCTTCAGACTGAATCTTACTTTGAAATCGCAAGCATTTTGAATAATGCAGGCCATCGCACACGTCCGAGAAAGGAGACTCCGCAAGGAAAAATGTTCGAACCGAAAGCTGTTTTGCGCATCCTCAAAAATCCGTATTACAAAGGCTGCGTTGTTCACAAAAAGAACGTTTATCCTGGAGAGCACGAAGCGATAATCGAAGAAGCTATTTGGAATCAAGTACAGGAAATTTTCAAAAAGCACGAAAAACCGGGGCAAAAGGCGCGCAAAACGATACCTCCGTCTTTTTTGAAGGGGCGTGTTCATTGCGGTGCTTGCAACGTCCTGATGCATCAAA
>JAFUZX010000197.1 GCA_017476405.1 Alphaproteobacteria bacterium
CTCGCAAAAATAAATAAAATAGAGATAAAAAAATAGCTTTTCAGATTTTTTTTCTATTGCATAATTCATTATATTTCGTTATCTTGACGGTAATAGAACAGTTTGATATTGCTAGAGACAGTTGAACTGTTTCTAGAAGCCGGTGAGAGAGAATATAAATCGGTAAAAGTAAAACGATAAAGGACTGTTATATTGGCATTAAACAATAAAATTTCAGAGATTATAAAAGATCAATTGAAAAATAAGGGCTATGACCTTGTTAAAGTTGATGTTTCATTCGGTTCAAAAGCCTCAGTTAATATCGATATAGATCGTTTCGATGGGAAACCGGTTTCAATAGACGATTGCGTTACAGCAAATCAGCTGATTTCCGCAATATTAGACGTAGAAAACTTAATTCACGAAAAATATAATTTGAATGTTAGTTCTCCGGGAGAGTTTCGCCCGTTAAACAATGAAGATGATTTTCAACGGTTTTGTGGGCATGATGTCGTAATTGAACTTAATCAGCCGATAAAAGAAAATGGGCAACGGAAATTGCGTGGAGTTTTATTGAAGATCGATAACTCAGTTGTATATCTTAATGAAAAAAATGAAAGTTCTGAAACTAAAATCGACTTCAGTAATATAAAAAAGGCAAGTGTACATAGGGTTTTTAAAATATAGAAAAATTAGCAACAGGAGATATCAAAATATGTCGACAATGTTATGGACTGATTCTCGCTTTTACGGACCGGAATTATTGCAAATTTCTGATTCAGTCGCTCGTGAAAAAGGTTTAGAAAAAGAAAAGATCCTTGAGGCTATGGAAGGTGCTATCCAAAAAGCGGCGAGATCAAAATATGGATATGAAAACGATATTCGAGTGAAAATTGATCGAAAAACGGGTGAAGTTACTATAGCGAAATATATTACTGTAAAAGAGACAGTAGAGGATAATGTTACTGAAATGTCTCTTGATGAAGCAAGAAAAATAGATCCTAATGCGGTTATAGGTCAAGAGTTTGTTACAATACTGCCGCCTGTTAATTTCGGAAGAGTTGCAGCTCAAGTCGGACGCCAAATCATTACTCAAAAAATAAGAGAGGCTGAGCGGGATAAGCAGTATGATGAATTTAAAGGGCGAGTAGGCGAAATCGTCAGTGGTATCGTAAAAAGATCAGAGTTTAGCGGAATTACGTTAGATATTGGACGTACAGAAGCTATTATTCGTAAAGATCAAACAATTCCTAAAGAAAATTTCAGAGTCGGAGATCGTGTTCGGGCTTACATAGTTGATGTTTCTCGAGAAGTTCGAGGACCTCAAATATTTTTATCAAGAACTCATCCGCAGTTTCTTGCTAAATTATTTAAACAAGAAGTGCCGGAGATATATGATGGAGTTATTGAAATAAAATCAGTCGCAAGAGATCCGGGAAGTCGTGCGAAAGTGGCCGTCTATACAGCTGATCCGGGAATTGATCCAATCGGTGCTTGTGTAGGCGTAAGGGGAAGTAGAGTTCAGTCGATTATTCAAGAGCTACAGGGAGAAAAAATCGATATAGTATTATGGTCGGATGATCCAGCGACTTTTGCCGTAAACGCTCTTTCTCCTGCAGAAGTTTCGAAAGTCGTTCTTGACGAAGAAAATCATAAATTTGAAGTTCTTACTCCGGATAATCAATTAAGTCTGGCTATCGGTAGGCGAGGACAAAATGTCCGTTTAGCTTCAGCTCTGACCGGATGGAATATTACAGTCACATCTGAAACTGAAGCCTTAGAAAAGAGTAACCAAGAATATCACGCTCGTTCGAAAGTGTTTATGGATGTGCTTGATTGTGATGAAGTTATTGCTCATCTTCTTGTTACTGAGGGTTTTACAGAAGTAGAAGAGTTAGCGAATATTTCAAAAGAAGATCTTTCATCTGTTGAAGGTTTCGATGAGGCTTTGTCGGAAGAACTTATTTCTCGTGCTCGTAGTTATCTTGAAAAACAAGAGAAAGACGCTCAAGAGAAATTAAAGAAAATGAAAATTGATAATAAGCTTATTAAGCTCGGAGTTTTTTCAAGTCCTATGCTTATTAAATTAGCTGAAAATAATATTTTAAAGCTCGATGATTTGGCAGATTTAGCTACTGATGAGTTAACTGAAATTATTCCGGAATTTGATGAAACATCAGCAAGTGAAATCATCATGAAAGCTAGGGAACATTGGTTTAAATAGCAGTTGTATAATATATTTTTGTTAGTAGATTATTATTTTATGTAAGATAGGGCAGGGGAATTTTTCATAATATGGCAGAATTAAAAAAAGGCACTTTGAGTTTATCTCGCTCTGCGGATTTGAAGAAAACCAATGACACTCCGTTAAGTAGTAGAGTGAAACAAAGTTTTTCTCATGGGAAATCAAAAGTAGTAACTGTCGAGGTTAAAAAGAAACGTCCTTTGGCAGGTATATCTCAGCATTCAAAAAAAACTGATGTTTTCTATAAAAATTCAGGCTTAACGGATCAGGAGCTTGAAAGTCGTATAAAGGCAGTTCAAGGAGCTTTAGAAGAAAAGGAATTAGCTGAGCAACGGCAAAAAGAAGCGGAAGCGGAACGTAAAAAACTGGAAGAAGAGGAGCAACAACGACGAATTGCTGAGGAAAAAGAGCAACAGCGTATATTAGAAGAAGCTGCTGAGCTGGAGAAAACGTATACGACAGTTCAAACTGAAGATATCGAAGATTTTGAAGATTCCAAAAATATTGAAAAAATTGATAATGAAATTCCTGAAGTCGTTGAAAAGCCGAAAGCCGAAAATAACAATCCTCGAGCAGCGTACATAAAGCAGGAGAATCCTCATAATAAGCAATATTTCAGAAAGGGAACAAGTCGCAAATTATCGGATTTCGACAATGACGATGATGATTTTCAATCAAATAAATCCGGAGGTGCCAGAAAAGGACCGGCAATAAAAAAAGATATAAAAGAGCTAAAAGGAAAATATTCCGCAGGTGCTGGTCGTGTATCAATATATACCGCATTTGATGATGAAGATAGAACGCGTTCTTTAACTTCCATAAGAAGAGCAAAACAGAAGAATAAATTTATTCCTAAAATGACTTCTGAAATAAAAGTTGTAAAGGAAGTTGTATTACCTGAAACTATCAGTGTTCAGGAATTGTCGAATCGTATGGCGGTTAGAACAGGTGAAGTCATAAAGGCTCTTATGAAACTTGGAGTTATGGCAACAGCAAATCAAACTATCGATGCGGATACAGCTGAACTCATAATTCTAGAGTTCGGACATGTCGCTAAACGTGTCAGTGAGAGCGATGTTGAAATCGGATTAAAAATTGAGGATTCTGAAACTGATTTGTTGCCACGTCCACCTGTCGTTACCGTTATGGGACATGTCGATCACGGAAAAACATCTCTTCTGGACGCACTACGTAAAACAAACGTTGCTATGAAGGAAGATGGTGGTATTACACAAGGTATTGGCGCATATCAAATTACCATAAATGATGGAAGGAAAATTACATTCATTGATACTCCGGGACATGCGGCTTTTACAGAAATGCGTTCTCGAGGAGCGAATGTTACGGATATTGCTGTTTTAGTTGTTGCTGGTGACGATAGTGTTAAAGAACAGACGATAGAATCTATCAATCACGCAAAAGCTGCTGGTGTTCCAATTGTTGTTGCCATAAATAAGATGGATAAGCATGGAGCAAATGCGGATAATGTCAGAAAAGATCTTCTTAATCACGATATTATTGTTGAGCAATATGGCGGAGATGTAATGGATGTTGAGATTTCAGCTAAAAGCGGTTTGAATCTAGAAAAATTGAAAGAAACAATCCTTTTGCAAGCTGAAATGCTTGATTTGAAGGCTAATCCAAATCGTCCTGCTGAAGGCGTAGTTATCGAGTCTAAAGTTGAGAAAGGACAAGGCCCTGTCGCTACAGTTCTAATCAAAAAAGGTACGCTGAGAATTGGTGATATCTTCGTATCAGGATGTGTTTACGGGAAAGTTCGAGCGATAAAAAATGACCGAAAGGAAAATTTAAAAGAGCTTACTCCGGGAACTCCTGGCGAAATTGTCGGATTTAATGGAACAACTATCCCCGGTGATGATTTTATTGTCGTAAAAGATGAATCTAAAGCAAAAGAAGTCGCTAATTACCGTGATCGAAAAAAACGTGAACAGGCGTTTGTTGTTTCATCTCATATCAGTGTCGAGCAGATGTTTTCACAAATTAACTCTAGTGAAAAAATGAAAATTCTTTCAGTTATAGTAAAAGCGGATGTTCAAGGATCGTCAGAGGCTATTTGCACCAGCTTAAATAAATTGTCAACAGATGAAGTTTCAGTAAAAGTTATTCATTCCGCAATTGGAGAAATAACAGAAAATGATGTTGCTTTAGCTCGTGCGTCAAATGCTTTAATTATCGGTTTTAATGTTCGTGCAAATGCTCAGGCTCGAAATCAAATAGCTCATGATAAAATTCAAGTGAGGTATTATTCAATAATTTATGATTTAACTGATGATATAAAAGCGTTGCTGTCTGGATTATTAGCTCCTGAAGTTAGAGAACGAGTTATAGGTTCTGCTGAAGTTCGTCAAACATTTGATGTTTCCAAACTTGGCCGTATTGCTGGATGCATGGTTATAGATGGCATGGTTAAACGTAATGCTAAAGTCAGATTATTGCGTAACGGCAAAGTTATATATACTACAGAAATAAAATCGCTCAAACGTCATAAAGATGATGCAAAGGAAGTTCGTGAAGGTTTTGAATGTGGTATATGTTTAGAAAATTACAATGATATTCACGTCGGCGATATTATAGAATGTTTTGAGATGGAAGAAATAGAGCGACAACTTTAATGGTTAATACAAATTTTGTTCAAAAAAAAGAAGCTCCGAGACGAATACGAGTTGCCAGCGAAGTAAAGCGTATTTTATCTGAATTCATTATATGTGGAACTATGAAATCAGACGATACTTATGGATCAATGGCGTCTATGATTGCTATAACAGATGTTGAAATGAGCCCTGATTTGCAGCATGCTAAAGTATTTGTTTCATCTATCTTACCTAGTATTTCATCTGAACAATGTTTGAATTTTTTGGAAACTAATAAATATAAATTAAGAAATCATATCGGTGCGTTAATGCGTTTAAAACGCATTCCGGATTTGCATTTTTTTATCGATAATTCATATGAACAAGGTGAAAAAATAGAGCATATTCTAAAAAAATTGGATATAAAGAAGTAGTTTGTATGTTGTGTTGAGAAAAATCACGATGAAGTCTTTTTATAAAATAAAAAACGGAATTATAGTCATTCTTATATTATGTTTATCGTTTCTTGGATATCAATATTCTGATAAAACAGCGCAATTACAGAATATATATTCTACATTAAACAGCAATGCTAAATTAAAAAGTTGTTTTTTTAATCAAAGAAAAATCGCTTTTATGAAAAAGGGCGGGGAATATCTTCCTGATTATGAAAAGCCTCGTACTTTAAACGATAAAGTAGTATATTATTTGGAAAATTATTTTCTGAGATCTCCAATTACTAAAATTATCGGTACTAAATATTTCGCTAAAGTATATATTTCAGATACCGTCGGAAGTGAGTATGTTGTGCGTTTGTTCGGAGTTTGGGATAATCCTGAAGATATAGATTTTGATAAATTACCAAATAGTTTCGTATTAAAAACTGTGCGTGGAAATTATGGTCGTGAGGTAATTATTGTTCGTAACAAGAATAAACTGAATATCAATGAGACTGTAAAAAAAATGCGAGATATTTGTAAAAGCACGCCCGGTATGATTGATATAAAAGACAAAAGGATTATAGCTGAAGAACTTTTAGAACCGGAATCAGAGACTTTGGTGGATTATAAATTTTTTTGTTCTTTTGTAAAGCCGTTTTTAGCTTATTGTTTGGATATGAAAAAAAATTCAGACGTCGATATAGATCAGAAAACTTTTTCATTTTATTCAATTCCTGATTGGAAAAGGTTTGCGATTATTGCGGGGAGGCATGAAGTTAACAATATTCCAAAACCAAAGCACCTTAATAAAATGCTGGAATTATGCGGCAAATTATCCAAAAATTTTCCACTGATTCGCATAGATTTATATGAAATTGGAGATAGAGTTTTAGTCGGTGAGATTACCGAAGACGCAAGTGGCGGAAAAAATATAATAGATCCTGTAATTTGGGATTTTAAATTCGGTGAAGGTATACCTATTTTATCTAAAGAAGAGATACAAACGTTAATCGAAAAAGATAAGATTATAGCTGAAAAATATTTAGGGAATGTTTTTTGATTAAAAATAATTTTTTAAACAGAAATTGATTTTTTTTCTTATTATTTGCTGGACATTGAAATAAAAATCGTTAATATATAACTGCATTCATTGGTGCAGTCAGATTTTTGCCCAGGTAGCTCAGTCGGTAGAGCAGAGGACTGAAAATCCTCGTGTCGCTCGTTCGATTCCGGCCCTGGGCACCATGTTGTAAAAAAATAAGTGAATCGTTTGTACTTTTGATTGTGTCGGAATAGTTTGGGAAATTTTATCCAGAAAAATAGTTATTAACAAAGGTATATCATGCGCCTGAAAGATATAAAAACAAAATCTCCTGCTGAATTATTAGCATTTGCGGAAAGTCTAGAAATAGAGAATGCTGCGGCTCTGAAACGTCAAGATTTGATGTTTGCGATTCTGAAAAAAATGTCAGAAAATGAAGTCGAAATTCTAGGTGAAGGAGTTTTGGAAGTCTTGCAAGACGGTTTCGGATTTTTACGCTCTCCTGAAGCAAATTATATAGCAGGTTCTGATGATATATATGTTTCTCCGTCACAAATTCGCAAGTACAGTTTGAAAACCGGGGACACTCTTGAAGGTGTTATTCGCTCTCCGCGTGAATCTGAACGATATTTTGCTATATCAAAAATAAATACGGTTAATGGCGATTCTTTGGATATTGCAAAACATAGAATAAATTTTGATGATTTAACTCCTCTATATCCGGATTCTAAATTAATGCTTGAAATAGATTCTCCAAATGAAAAGGATCTTACGACTCGAATTATTGAGATAATTTCTCCGCTTGGTAAAGGACAAAGAGCTCTAGTTGTTGCTCCGCCAAGAACTGGAAAAACCGTTATGTTGCAAAATATAGCGAAAGCCATAACTACAAATTCTCCGGAAACTTATTTAATTGTTCTTTTAATCGATGAACGTCCGGAGGAAGTGACTGATATGCGCAGATCCGTAAAAGGAGAGGTTGTAAGCTCGACTTTCGATGAGGTTCCAATAAGACATGTTCAAGTTGCGGAAATGGTTATAGAAAAAGCAAAAAGATTAGTTGAGCATAAAAAAGACGTTGTAATATTGCTCGATTCTATTACCAGATTGGCTCGTGCGTACAATACTGTATGTCCATCTTCCGGAAAAGTTCTTACAGGTGGTGTTGACGCAAACGCCCTTCAACGTCCAAAGCGGATTTTCGGTGCCGCAAGAAATATTGAGGAGGGCGGTTCTCTTACTATTATCGGTACTGCTTTGGTCGAAACAGGTTCGAGAATGGATGAGGTAATTTTCGAGGAATTCAAAGGAACAGGTAATTCCGAAATTGTTTTGGACCGTAAATTATCAGATAAAAGAATATTCCCAGCTATAGATATAACAAGATCAGGTACCCGTAAGGAAGAATTACTCGTTGATAAATCAACTCTTTCAAAAATGTGGGTTTTGCGCCGAGTTCTTATGCCTATGGGACCGAATGATGCTATGGAATTTTTGCTCACGAAAATGAAAACAGCAAAAAATAATGCTGACTTTTTTAATACAATGAATCAGTAAAATAATAAAAACTTAATAAAAAAATTAATAAAATAAACAAATATAAGTTATTCGTAAACTATTCGTTAACTATTATCAATTTATTATGAAAAATAGTAGTAATAGTATTGTTAGAAGTCTACGAGGTGTTATTATGGGTAGCTTTGTTCAATGGCATGAGGGAATGCTTTTATCGCCACATCACTTTCAGCAATCAGATAACAATATACAGCAACTTTTCAGTACCTTTGCGCTATCTAATTCTGCTTTTTGCTATGGCGTTCATGAATTGAAAATTGATACTTCAGCTTTAGCCTCAGGGGTTATTAGAGTTATGAAAGTGCGAGGAATTTTTCAGGATGGATATTCATTTGATTTCGATGCCTTGAAAGATCATCCTCTGGAAAAAAATTTGAGCGAATATTTTCTTGCCCATACATCAGCTACAAAAATTTATCTTGCGATACCTGCTAGAAAATTAGGAAAAAATGAGCTTTTTGGAGATATGGCCAGGTATTATTCCGATGAAATTTGCGATATTTCTGACGAAAATACAGGAGAAAATAACATCAATATCCCGATTCTAAAACCACGCTTAAAACTTCTTACTCAAGAGGAAATAGATTCCAGATATACATATTTTCCGATATTTGAGGCTGAAAAAACCATTGATAACGGTGTCGAAAGTACAAATTTCCTTCCTCCTTATATTACTATCGATGAGCATTCAAAAATATCAGAGTTGTGCCGTGAAATCGTTCAAATCATTCGTGGAAAAGTTTCGTATTTTGCGGATCGAAAAGATAATTACAATAGAATTGCGTCAGATGAGTCAATGGCAAATTTACGTCTTCTAATTCAAGCGGTTTTGCCACTCGAAGCAGTCATTAGAATTAATGGAGTTCAGCCTTTTGAAGTTTATAAAATACTTCTCAACACAATCTCTAATATTATTTCAATTAATCCGACTCAATTAATTCCAAGAATGCCAGTGTATGATCATAACGATCTTTTTTCTACATTCAATAACTTACTGAAATATGCGCTAAACGTATTGAACTCTTTGAAACAAAAATACGACATCATTCATTTTGATAAAGAAGATCAAGTTTTCAAATTGCAAATGAAAAAAGAATGGCTTGAAAAAGATGAGATTATTATAGGAATTCAACAAGCATTTTCATCGACCGAAGATGATTTATTGAGATGGATAAGTGGCGTACAAATCGCCAGTGAATCAATGATGTCTGCAATAAAAGATCGGCGTGTGTTAGGAGCTGATCGAAAAATAATGGAACGTGGATCTTATATTACGCAACCAAATGGAATGAAATTGTTGGCTGTGAAAGCAAAAACAACATATATCAAACCAATGGAAAAATTGTGTCTCGTAAATACTGCGCAAACAATAATCCCGGAGGAGGTAATACTTTATGCCGATTATTGATGCTGTAACAAAAGATTTATTGGGAACATCTGATCTTCGAAAAATGTTCGGAGCGTTCTGTTGTCGTATATTTTCTTATCGAAATGATATTCTTTCTCCAGTAAAATCGGCAGAATCTTTAGCTACTATAGATAATATAAAACAACCTCAGGAGTATTTTAAAGTAATTCATCATTCTATTAGCATGTTGCTGAAAGCATTAATGGATAATGAACATCTATCATCATTTAATAAAAACTCAAAAGAAGTAATTTATGCAATGACAGCTATTGCTGATGAAATATTCCTCAATATGGATTGGAATGGAAAAACATATTGGGAAGAAAATATGCTGGAAACAAAATTTTTCGGCTCACAAATAGCCGGAGAAGAAATTTTTGATAGAATTAATCGTCTTATTTCAGAACCGGAACCGCTCGGGACAGAAAAAGCGGAAATATATTTGAATATGCTTTCTCTTGGATTCGTGGGGAAATTCAGAGGCGCCGATAACGAAACTACGGAAATAGATATGTATAGACACAAATTATTTGAGTTTATTACAAAATATGACAGAGAAGTCATTAATGTTTCCGAATACCGAATTTTTCACAAAGAATATACATTTACTATGCCAACAGTCCGTAGAAAACTTCTTCCTGATGGTTCTGTAGTTACGTATTTATCTGTTTTTTTCTTATTTATGTTTATTTCTGTGAGTACAATAGTGTGGTTAGTTGAAACACGAGATTTAAATATATTATTGAACGAAATTTCGGAAATTATATTACGAGCACACAAATGAATGAATTAATTGAAACAGCAAAACAACAATTATCATCTATTCCACCAAATTTAGTAAAACCAATATGCGTCGGAATAGTAGTTATCGCTGTCTTCCTTATTATAGTATTTTTTATACTTTGCGTTCTGTATGTCAGTTCTAGACCTTCTGTCCCGATAATAAAGAAAAATGAAAAAAAAGATATTGACTCGAAAAAAGAAGATGAAAAACAAAAATCAGTAAAAATCAGATATGAAGATTTACCGATAATTTCAGGACGAATAGGGGAGTTACTTGCATTAAACGGTATTATTAACGTAGGACCAATAACAAAAATATTTCTTCAGGTTTTGGAAATAATAAAAAACACTACTTACGATATTCGTTGGAGATACAAACTCCCATGTCTTATGATGATCGGACCGGAAAAAAGCGGAAAAAGTACCATATTAAATTCCTTAAAATTCGAGCATCTTACATCAGATGAGTTAACACCAATGTGGACCTTATTTAAAAAAGGCGCAATTTTTGAGATGCCAAAACCCGATATTTCAGAAAAAGAATCAACATTTTGGTCGTTTTTGGCTGAATTATTTATTTTTATTCGTCCGAGACGCCCTTTAGATGGGCTGATTCTTACTTTACCTGCGGATATGTTGTTGTCTGAATCTGTTGATATAGAAACATACGCAAAAGATATTTTCTCTAAAATCTTTAATTTTCAACATGATCTAAATTTTCGCTTACCTATATATTTAATGATAACAAAAAGTGATATTATACCTGGATTTGCCAATTTTGCGCATCTTTTGAATCATCAATCAAAGCAGCAAATATTCGGTTGGTCCAATCCGAACTCCATTAATACAGCTTTTTCCTCTTCATATATACATGATATATTTCAAACGATAAATTCAGGTATAAGAAAAGCTATTCTTCTTTTTTCAAAACAACAAAAATTTATTACAGACGATTTGAAAGAAGCTGTTTTATTTGAGACATATATTAATCAACTAAAAGATTCTTTATCTACTTACCTTAATACGATGTTTCAAGCGCAAAATCCATCTGATGGTCTTATTCTACGAGGCGTGTATTTTGTCGGCCGACATAAAGAATTAGAAGCTTCTGAAAATTTACTCGAACCTTCAGCACTTAGTCCAAAGCCTTATTCTCATATCGATTTGAAACGAGAATCATCATACAACGATGAATTATACTTTTTGCAAGATTTGTTCGGCGAAAAGATTTTTAAAGAACATAATATTGCGTATCCACTTCGAAATGACGCAATCGATATGACAAAAACAATCTTTCGCAATAAATTAATCTTTGCGGGATTTTCAATTTTCGTTTCAGTCGGTTGGTTTTATGCAAATTTCCATATGCGAGAAAAAATCCATAATTACTTCCGAACATTTAACTCAATAAAAACGATGATGTTGAAATTACAGCAAATGGAAGGTCACTTATCTGATAAAAAAGATCAAATACAACTAAATAAACAAACGAAAAGCTTGTTACAAAGTATGCCTATCATAAGCCGATTTGAATTTACATCTTTATTTATTCCGCAAACGTGGTTTTCTCGATTATATAAAAATATGACGGATACAGTAAGCTTAGTTTTTGATTCTGTTGTTATAAAAACAATGTTTATTGATCTTAATATGAATACAAAAAATATTATCGGAGGAACAGATAAAGATGAAATTTATCAACAATATGAGAATCAAGATTTATTCGATGTAAGTTCTTTTGCGACTTTTCGAAGATTAAAAGATTTTACCGATAAAATCGCCGATCTCAAAAAATTAACTCGAGAATACAACTCTATTAGAAATCTTGAAGATAGAAAAAATCTACTGGATCTTACAAGTTCAATATTTAAAGATAAGTTCGATATCGTAGAAGAAATGCGGTCTCATAGTCCAAATAAAAAAATATTACCTCCACAATTCGAGCTAAAATTATTTAAAGAACAAATAGAATCTCGATTGGCTGAAAATTTCAATTTATTTATAAAAGAAGTTTTTAATGGAACAATCGAGAAAATTTTTTCTAACATCTGTGAAGATATAAATAAATTAGCTAACGCATCTAAACAAGCAAGTATTACGTATACAACTGCGGATTTGGCAAGAGTTTATCAAAAAACAGAACTTTTAGCTGATATTATGAAAAATAAAAATTTTGCTTGGAGATCAGCTGCGCATTTTATGCCTTCTAAAGAATACGCCGGTATGGTCGATACATTAAATGCTTCTGAAATCGTTAGCTTAGATCTTATAAAAGATTTATTACGTTCTGCTGAAATTGAATTCCAAAAATTTAAGGAAAAAATTCGCTCCTTTGAAACTAAAATGACCGGAGCAATCATTGCTGATAATTTGGAAAATTTATCGTCATCTTTCGAACTGTTCCAGAAAGAATTAAGGATCTTACTCGAGTTGCCTTTTATTTGCAATCCTTCGTCTGCCTCGTTAACTGTTACGATTATGGATGATAAAATGCTTATATGGGATGTTAAACGCTTGAA
>JAFUZX010000198.1 GCA_017476405.1 Alphaproteobacteria bacterium
ACAAATCGTTACATACAACTGTTATCGGACCATCTAAACAAAAAATAGAAATCCAAATACGCACGGAAGAAATGCATCAGATTTGTGAAAATGGAAACGCCGCTCATTATTCTTATAAAAATTCAGAATTAGAAGCAAATGCTGAAGATATCAAAAATTACACATGGATTACAAATTTGATGGATGCTGTGAGAGCTTCAAATACGCCTGAAGAAATCATGGAAAACGCAAAATTAGAAATGTTCCCTGATAAAGTTTTTTGTTTTACGCCTGATGGTAAACTTATTAAACTTCCACGTGGAGCAACCGCAATAGATTTTGCGTATGAAGTACACACAGATGTAGGAAATAGATGTACCGGCGTTCAAATAAATGGAAAAATCGCTGATTTTCGTTCTGTTTTAAAAAACGGAGATCAAGTTAATATCATAACGGCACCGCAACAAGTTCCGGATCCGGCATGGGAACGATTTGTTGTTACCGGAAAAGCAAAATCATGTATCAAAAAATATATCAGAAATAAAAGCCGAACTGAATTTACTGAATTGGGAGTTCAACTTCTAACTAATATCTTCTCTGCTTACGGAATTGATTTTTCTGAAAATGTCTTAAATTATAAAAAGTTCGGTTATTCCTCTTTTGAAAATTTTTGCTACAATATCGGTAAAGGTACAATTTCTTTAAATAAAATCCGTATAGCTATATCAAGCATAAGCAGCACAACTAATCATCAATTTATAGCCAGAGAAAAACCACTGATCTTAGAAAAATTTACTATCGGTATAGCTGTTCATTTTTCCGATTGTTGCGCTCCAATCATAGGAGATAAAATCGTAGGAGTATTTTCACCTCCTCGTGGCCTTATTATTCATTTAAGTAATTGCAGTAATTTATCAAATGAAAAAGAATTTATAAGCGTAAAATGGCATGAAAATGAAGAAGAAAATTCCGCTTTCATCACACGTCTGAGAATAGTTATTGCAAATCAAAAGGATAGCTTTGCGATGATTACAAATATAATAAGCTCTGCCGGTGCGAGTATTACCAATTTAAAAATTGAATACAGATCCGCAAATTTATTTGATCTACTCGTTGATATAAAAACAGACAATATAGCTCTGTTAGGAGAAATTCAAGCATCACTAAGAATATGCTCAAACGTAAGGTTAGTTCAAAGATTGTAATAAACAAACTTTTTTATACAAAAGAGTTGTTAACTAACTTATTTTTCAAGACTTTTCTTGTTAAAAACACTTTCAGATGCTAATATACATGAACATTTGAATATTTTGGAAATAATTATGCGAAAACCGTTATTTGTTCATTATAAAGAAATTATAGAGAATTTCATTTCAGAATCAGAAGCGATTATAGCGGTTGACCCTCCAAGAGATGAATCTTTTGGTGATTTTTCAACAAATGCGGCAATGGTTTTAGCGAAAAAATTAAGGAAAAAACCTATTGATCTGGCTGAAGAAATAGCGAATAAAATGCGGAATCATAATGATTTCGAAGATGTTATCGTAAAAAATCCCGGATTTATTAATTGGAAAATTCCACAATTTATTCTGAAACAACAACTTATTGAAAGTATTAATTCTGATTTCGGGAAATGCGACATAGGTAACGGTATTAAAATAAACATAGAGTATGTTTCAGCAAATCCCACAGGCCCACTACATGCTGGCCACGCACGCGGAGCGATTTCCGGAGATGTTCTGGCGAATCTGTTAAATTTTGTCGGCTATAACGTCACAAAAGAGTATTATGTTAACGATGCTGGAAAACAAATAGAAATTTTAGCAAAATCTTTATATCACAGATACTTAGAACAGCTTGGAAAAGTAAATACAGAATTTCCGCAATGGGCTTATCCCGGAGAATATCTTATTGATACGGCCAAAAAAGTCGTTAAAAAATACGGAGACAGTTTGGTTGAAAAAAGTGAAGGACAATATCTGGAGCAATTAAAAAAAATCGCAATCGCAGATATGATGAAAATAATTAAAGAAGATCTTTCAAGCCTTGGAATTCATCATGATTTGTTTTTCTCTGAGAAAGAACTCGTTAACACGGGAGCGGTTGAAAAAGCCGTCGAGTATCTAGAGAAAAAAGGATTAATATATCGTGGCATATTAGATATTCCAAAAGGAAAGGAGCCGGAAGACTGGGAACCTCGTGAACAATTGTTGTTTAAATCGACTCAATATGGCGATGAAATTGATAGGCCTTTACAGAAATCTGATGGATCTTGGACTTATTTCGCATCTGATATCGCATACCATAAAAATAAAATCGATCGCAACTTTGATGAAATGATTGATTTTTGGGGAGCTGATCACGGTGGATATATTAAACGTATGCAAGCAGCTGTCAGCGCTATTTCTGATAATAAGAAAAAATTAGATGTAAAAATAAGCCAAATTGTTAGATTTATGGATAATGGCAAAGAAGTAAAAATGTCCAAACGCAGCGGTACATTTATTACGGTTCGAGATGTTATAAATGCTGTCGGTAAAGATGTAATCAGATTTATTATGCTTACTCGTCGTGATGATGCTCCATTAGATTTTGATTTCAATAAAGTTGTAGAACAAAGTCGTGAAAATCCTGTCTTCTATGTCCAATATGCATATGCGAGAACTCATTCGGTTTTCAAACAGTTTAAACAAACATTTCCCGAAAAAAATATAAATGAGGCAATAGAAAACGCAAATTTAGATTTACTGGAAGCAGAAGATTTTGTTCTCGTGAAAACACTATGTAATTATCCACGTCAAATAGCAATCGCCGCAAGAAATAGGGAACCACATAGATTAGCTTTTTATTTATCTGAAGTAGCCGCTAAATTTCATGCTTTATGGAACTACGGTAAAGAAAACACCCAATTACGTTTTATAAGTGCGGATGATTATGAAAAAACTTGCGCAAAAATGTTTCTATTAAGAGCTGTACAAAATATTATTGA
>JAFUZX010000199.1 GCA_017476405.1 Alphaproteobacteria bacterium
ACGAATCCAGTTAACGAATCTACTGATAAAATTCTTCAAAAACTTAAGCAAACCGATTCACATTTTTATTTGATAAAGTTTGAAAATAATTTTGTTGGCGGCATCAGAATTGTTGTAAAAAATAACCGTAAAAGAATTTCGTACATGCGTTTCCAATCTGAACATATATAATGAATCGAACCATCTTTCGAAAATGAAATCATATTTTTTATGGCTTTTTCGAATGACTCATCACTCTGCGGAGCATCGGTGAAAATCATGTCGGCTTCTTTGCCATTCATAAGTTGCTTTATCGCATTTTGATCTGTCGGATCCGCACATAGTAATCGATGCATTCCTAAAATCCATAGATCGCCTTGCTTGTTATGCTTTTATTTCTCAAAAAATCCCTTATATTCTTACTATCTGGGATCTTGCTCATCGAAATAAAACATATTTTCCTGAAGTTTCTACAATAAATAACGAATTTATTACTAGAGAATCTTTATTTAAATCTGCTATTCAGCGATCTGCATATATTGTAATCGGAAATTATGAAGGAAAAGAACAATTATGCAGATATTATGGAATAGATCCAGAAAGAATAAAGATAAATCCGTTCGCAATACCGGAACATATTTTTTCATTAGAATCTGATGATTCTATAATTAGTTTTAATAATCTCTCTAAAAGCAAATACCTGCTTTACCCGGAGCAATTTTTGGTGCATAATAATCATATTAGACTTCTAAAAGCCATGATTCATCTTAAAAATGAAGGATTCAAGATGGTGTTCACCGGTAGTGATCAAGGAAATATGAAATATATCAAAGGTAAGATATCGGAGCTTGGCTTAGAGGATGATGTCTTGTTACTTGGATTGGTGAAAAAAATGAGTTGATTGCACTATATCGGCATGCGTATGCGCTGACCTATGCCTCATTTTTCGGCCCAGATAATATCCCACCTCTAGAAGCTATGGTCCTGGAGTGTCCTGTTATATGTGCTGATTTTGACGGAGCAAAAGAGCAGTTTAGAAATTCTGTTTTATTCTTTGATAAATTAGATGAATATTCGTTAATTCAACAAGTGAATAGTTTAAAAGATAAAAATGTTCGCTCAAAATTAATAGACAACGGTAAAAAACTAGCCCAAAAAAGAAGCATTAGTTCATATATTAATAACATGAAAAGCATCCTTCTAGAATTCGAAAAAAATTAGAGAATGTTGGAAATAATTTTCTTTGGATATACCTATATTTCTAAAATCCAGTTCTTTTATTTTTGTAATTCTATTGTTATCAATATCATAAACTTCCATTTCGCCAATTAACTTGACTCCTTCATCGTGAGAAGAAATAAATGAAAGTTTTCCAAATTTATCTCTTGATTCTCTGTACTTACTTTTCACATACGCTTCTTGAGGAGCTAAGTTTATTCCTAATGTATTACAGTCATGTCTTACAAAGAAAATATTATTACCGAAATTATTGGAACCCACAAGATCATAACCTTTACTAGTTGCGAGTTCAGCAAGAGTGTATATTGAAGCTCCCCAATATAATGAAAAATGTTTTTCTGTTCTATAAAAATTCGCTTCATAAGGTATTGTAATTTTCTTGTTCTTTCCGATAATACTATTATATATCACAGATAAGTATTTGAGGAGATATGCAATTTATAGCGTCTAGAATCCAATAATCGTTACCATCGACATCTACTGATAGAATTCCAATTTCGCTATTTATTCCATTTCCAGATATAAGACTATTTATGTTATCTTTTGTAATTAAATCCCCAACAATTTTTAGATCATGCTTCCATGCTATTTCTCTTTCTTTTATTCAATTTATCCCTTCTTTATCGCCGTCAATAATCAGGCCTGACCAATCATTATTTTCAAGCAAAAAACGAGTATTTGCTTCTGTATAATCTTCAACTCCGAATTCTACGAATGTTTTGTTCTTGATAGCTATTTTATTAATTAAATACTGAATAATTCCATCTTTGCCATTCTGAAAAAAAACTTTAAATTCATAATGCTGAATGTTTTTGGTATCGTTGTTCTTTATTTTTAACAGATTGATTTCGTTTATTATTTTTCCTTGCAACATCAATATATTTTCTAGTTTCGTATTATCAATGTTATTAGTTGCCATTTTTTTATACAATGCCATGTTGTCTCTATTCCTATTTTCTTTTTCAGAATATTACTATACATATTCATGAAAATCAGCGATTGATTAATATTTGCTAATAATATATAATTTAACGTTACTTTAACTGAGTACTATAAATACAGCTAAATTATGAGAAAAATATATGTTGCAGGCCATAAAGGATTAGTTGGTTCCGCTATTGTAAGAAAATTAAAATTGAAAGGATATAATAATATCATTGTTAGAGATCATGAAGATTTAGATCTTAGTGATCAGGCGCAAGTAAATTATTTTTTCGAGAAAGAACGTCCTGAATACGTGTTTTTAGCTGCTGCAAAAGTTGGAGGGATTCTTGCGAATTCAACGTATCCAGCAGATTTTATTTATCAAAATTTGATAATAGGAACTAATATCGTCCATGCAGGGTATAAGTATGGTATAAAAAAGTTGATAAATCTGGGGTCCAGTTGTATTTATCCAAGGTTATCATCTCAACCAATGAAAGAAGAGGCTTTATTATCAGGATACTTAGAGCCGACTAATGAAGCATACGCTGTTGCAAAAATTGCTATAATAAAATTATGTCATTATTATAATGAGCAGTACAAAACAAACTTCATATCACTCATGCCAACCAATCAATATGGTCCAAATGATAACTTTAATATGAAAACTGCACACCTACTCCCTATGCTGGTTCGGCGTTTTCATCTTGCTAAGCTTTTGAATCAAGAGAATTTTGACGTCATTCGCTCTGATCTTGCAAAGCATACTTTCGGTTATGCAATGCCTGAGGAATGTGATAATGAAGTCTTGGAAAAATTGCTGAATTCAGTTGGTGCATACAAAGATCATGTGGAAGTATGGGGAGATGGATCCGTGTATCGAGAGCTCATGCATTCCGATGATTTAGCGGATGCTTGTGTGTATATTATGGAAAAGTATGATGCAAAAGATATTGGAGAGCTTGTGAATATAACTTCAGGGGAGGATATTCAACTTTGTGAGCTTTATGAAATAATAAAAGAAGTTGTAGGCTTTCCTGGAGAAATAAAGTACGATCGAACGAAACCAAATGGAATGCCACGTAAATTAATGGATGCAACGAAAATACGAAGTTTGGGATGGCATCCGAAAATTTTATTATACGATGGAATAAAAATATTTTATGAAAGTTACGTTAATGAATAAAAAGGTGACGCATGTAAAAAGTTTCCCAAAAGTTACTGTGGTAACTGTTGTGTACAATTTGATCAAAACAGGACGAGAGCAATATTTTCGTCAGTGTTTGGAATCCGTACATGAACAGTTTTATTCTAACGTCGAGCATATTGTTGTCGATGGTGCTTCTGTTGATGATACGTTGGATTTATTGGAAGAATATCACAAAAAGGAATGGATAACCTATTATTCCGAACCAGATAACGGCATTTATGAAGCAATGAACAAAGGGATAAGAAAAGCAACAGGAAAGTATATTGTTTTCTTGAATTCTGACGATTATTTTTGCACAAAATCCGCAATATCATTAAGTATCGAAGCGTTAGAACGTGAGAAAACTGCGTTTTCATGTGCGTACGCATACTATCTTGCGAATGAAAAGCCTATTGCCAGAATAAATGTTCAACCAGAGGTGTTCTTTTTGTGTATGCCATTCAGTCATCAAACAATGTTCACACGCCGTGATATCTTATTGAAAGAAAATTGTTTCAACGAAAAATATAAAAGCGCAGCAGATTATGATCTGATTGTTCGATTACTCATTAAAGGATACGAATTTTCTGTTGTTAAAGATACAATTTCATGTTTCAGAGAAGGTGGCTTTGCCGATAGTGACTTTGAAAAAAGCAAAAATGAAGTTCGTATGATTATGAAAGATAACTTTTCGGAAGATATAGGAAAAATAAGCAATGGATTATCGAATTACAAATACGGAGTCGCTGATAATGATTATAGTAATTATGTCATTTCTTTGGACACCTTACAGAGAATAAAAAAAAGTGTTTGTTTCCGAATTCGAAAATCAATTGAAAAAATTAGACACAAAAAGCAGGATAACCGGACTGTTATTTTCTCTCCCAAAGGATACTTTTTACCGTTAAAATGGGATGTAACTTTATTCGGTATTTCTATTTTTTCGATTGAACGTATGTCGTATCCTATAAAAAATGATAGAATTGTATTCAAATTGTTCGATGCAATTAAGTTATTTGAGATAAAGAGTAGTGACATATCTTTCCTTTTGAGAATACTCTATATACCAGCATTAAAGATAAAATATCGTTGAGGTTCATGAATTAATGAAAAAAAATACTTACAAAATTGGAGAATACGGTGAACGACCATGGGGACACTGGAAGGTTGATGAAGTCGGAGATGGATATACGAAGAAAACCATAACGGTTAATCCTGGTGGGTGCCTTTCGTTGCAGTCGCATAAATACAGGTCAGAACGGTGGAAAATTGTTGAAGGAACGGCAGAAATTACGATTGGCGAGAAAGTTTCGAAATTTTCCACAGGAACTGTTATTGAAATTCCATTGCAGGCAATCCATCGTTTGAAGAATACTGATGACTCTGTCCTGATAGTAGAAGAAACTCAATTTGGCAATATTTTGGATGAAAATGATATTATCCGTTACGAGGATATATACAATCGCAATCAAATAATTTTTGTTGCTGATATGGATGGCACTTTGACACCGTCGCGCCTGCCGATGACAATTGAGTTTGCGGATTTTTTTGAAAAGTTCATAGATAAGCACACTTTTTTTGTCGTTTCAGGTTCAGATCTTAAAAAAGTTCAAGAGCAAATGCCTGCGCAGATTATAAATAAAATTGCCGGCTTATACTGCTCTATGGGGAACGAATTCTATCTAAAAGATCAATTGATATATAAAAATGAATTTATTCCTATGGTATCTTTGATAGAAAAACTCAAGCAATATCGCAAAATTACAAAATATTCCGGAAAGTTATTTCCAAATTACATTGAAAAGCGTCAAGGGATGATAAACTTTAGTGTGCTTGGACGTGATTGTCCGCAAGAAGCTCGAGAAATGTATAAAAAATGGGATGATTTTCATCATGAACGGCAAAAAATTGCTATGGAATTAGCGAAAATGTATCCTAATTATGATATTTCTGTCGGTGGAAACATTAGTATTGATATAGTTCCGCATGGTTTTGGCAAGGAGCAAGTTGCTATAAAACTCAGGGAAAAATATCCGAACGAAAAAATCATTTTTATCGGAGATCGTACCGAAAAAGGTGGTAATGATTATTCCTTAGCACAGGAATTGTTGAGATCAGAAAATTCTGAAATTATTGCAGTTAATGGTCCGGATGATACACTGAAATTTTTGAAGGAAAGCATATAACATATGAGTAAGTACTATATAGTCAGCGGTGGTTTTGATCCTATACATGAAGGGCACATCGAAATGATAAAAGATGCAGCGAGTAAATCTGATGGAGTAATCTTATTGCTTAATTCTGATGATTGGTTGTGTCGCAAAAAAGGCAAGAATTTTATGGAGTTCAAAACTCGTAAAGCTGTATGCGAAAACATAAAAGGTGTAATAGCTGCTTATGGATTTGATGATAGCGATAATTCTGCTTGCGATGGAATAAGAATAACGCGTGAAAAATATCCAAATGATGAACTTGTGTTCGCTAATGGTGGAGATCGAACGCAAAGCAATATTCCTGAAGGACCAACCTGTGAACAATGTAATATTAAGTTGGAATTCGGTGTTGGCGGAAGCAATAAAGCAAACTCTTCATCATGGATTTTAAAGAATTGGAAGTAAGCAAGGTATATTTATCATGAAAAAAGCGTTGATTACAGGAATAACAGGTCAGGATGGTTCTTATTTGGCGGAATTTTTGCTTGAAAAAGGCTACGAAGTTCACGGCATGAAGCGTCGAGCATCATCATTCAACACGCAGCGTATTAATCATTTATATCAAGATTGGCATGAAAAAAATTCAAAATTTAAGCTCTACTATGGAGATTTAACAGACTCAACTTGTTTAATTCGTTTAATTCAAGAAATTCAACCGGATGAGATATACAACCTTGCAGCTCAATCTCATGTACGAGTGTCATTTGATTGTCCTGAGTATACAGCTAATTCCGATGGTCTCGGTACTCTACGAATTCTAGAAGCTCTGAGAATTTTGGGAATGGAAAAAACAACGAGATTCTACCAAGCTTCGACTTCTGAGCTATACGGTTTGGCGCAAGAAACTATCCAAAAAGAAACTACACCGTTTTATCCTCGTTCTCCTTATGCTTGTGCTAAATTGTATGCTTACTGGATTACTGTAAACTATCGTGAAGGATATGGTATATTTGCATCGAATGGTATCCTTTTTAATCATGAATCGCCTCGTCGTGGAGAAACTTTTGTCACTCGCAAAATCACACGTGCGGCAGTGCGTATAAAATGCAATTTAGAAGAAAAATTATATCTTGGCAATCTAAACTCGAAGCGAGATTGGGGACATGCTAAAGATTATGTTGAAGGCATGTGGCGAATTTTGCAGCAAAACCTTCCTGATGATTTCGTATTAGCAACGGGAGTAACAACTACGGTACGAGATTTTTGCCGTATGGTTTTTAAAGAAGTCGGAATTGATCTTGAATTTATTGGAAATGGTATTGATGAAAAAGGTATAGATAAAACGACAGGAAAAGTAATCATAGAAATTGATCCAAAATATTTCAGACCGACAGAAGTTGATCTTTTGCTCGGAGATGCATCCAAAGCACGCAAAAAATTAGGTTGGCAGCCAAAATATACGCTTGAAATGTTAGTAAAAGAAATGGTTAAAGAAGATATGAGGGAGGCTCAACGTGCGTTGTTGCTACATAAAAATGGATATCCAGAGCTGGATCAGTGTGAAATATAAACGACAATAATAAATACTTTTGAAAATCAAAAATAATAATTAATGAATTATTGAACACAATACATCCTATGGGTACCTTGTTTTTCAATCAAAGAAAATCCCATGTTTATTAGTTTACTCATATCGACTTTTGGATCAGCTGTTACTACTAATGCATTGAGCGGAATTATATTTTCGTCAATCTTTTCGATACTTTTCATGATAGAAATATTTTTTTGCATTTTACTTTTTGTTGCAAATTCGGTTCTATCGAACTCTTTTTGACCAACAAATACTATCGGTTGTTCTTTATTGTAATATTCGATAATTCTGTCAGTAATTCTGGAAGTTTCTTTTCTCCAAGCAAGATGAGCTTTTACGGAATGTTGAGAAATTGCCGCACTTGCAATACTGCAAGCAACGCAGCTCATAATCAGTCCATACTTCCAAAATTTTTTATTAAAGTGTCCTTTTAATATATTCATCCAATATACGATAACGGGTATTTCCAAAATCATTACGGGAAGGAAATACCAATGGCAAGACATAAGAAGGTATATGAAAACACTTGTGTATGCTATTCCTCCAAACAATAATCCATCAAAAAACAAATGTTTCCTGTCTGTTTCTATAATTACAAAATAAAGTCGAATAAAGCTCAATACAAAAAACAATATCAGAAATGGTTCTGTTTTTAGAAAGATCTTTTTGATTATATAAACGACTGTGCTGATTGATGCTGAAAATAGTGTTTTCCCAGTTGTTAATGAATTTCCTGCTTTTGATCCTCCTTCATATATAGAAGATAAAAATCCTTCAACAAAAAATGCATGATATACATAAACTAATAAGTAACTGATAGTAATAGCAATTAATAATAAGTTAAACCATTTGTCTTTTCTGCTCATATTATTCCACATGAAAAGAATATTGAAACTGGCTATTACACTAAATATCAGGAAAACAGGTTCTTTACAAAAAACTGTATAACAGGCAGAAAGTAATGCTATAGCATAAAATATCGAATTTTGTTCTTTAAATCCTTTCCAATAAAAGATCATAAAAATTACAAGTGTAAAAAACATAAAATGCTCAGGATAAACACAATCCATATGTATCATTATGAATGATGAACAAGTGAACACGAGCAACATACCGAAAAAACTTAAGATATAGTTATCATTATCAATTTTGTTGAAAAAATGAAAAAGTATAAATGATGATATAACCATAATAATAGCGTTATATACGTAAAAAGGTACAGTTTCACCAAATGATACGTTCACAAATTTTAGTATATTATAATCAAACAAACCTAATGGCCAAAAGCGTCCAGCACCACTCCAACCAAGAAGATAATTGCCATTAAAAATCGTTTCAAATTGAATATCATCACCGATGAGCCAGTTAAGATCCAGAAAAATAAGATAACATATTGCTGATAGTATTAGAGAGATAGCTACATAGTATACATATCCACTCTGCTGTATAAATTTTAAGCTATTATAAAAATCCTTAAGTGACATAAATTTTCTCTTTACTATTTGCAGGTAGTTTTTATCATATTTACTATCTGATTTACACTTTTTTCCCAAGAAAAATCTTTGGCTCTTGCTAGACCTTTTTCAGAATTTTGTTTTCTTAATTCTGGAGAAAAATAATATTGTTCATATGCAGCTATATGCTGATCATCACTGTTCCAATCTATCATTATACCAGCATCGCCGACTACTTCCGGAAGAGATGAATTATTGGATGCTATTATCGGGCATCCACAAGACATAGCTTCAAGTAAAGGTAATCCGAATCCTTCGTACATAGATGTAAATACAAACCATTCTGCACCAGTGTACAGTGTAGGCAAATCTTCGTCATCTATGTACCCAACTTGAATTATGTTGTCTTTATATTTCCCCAATTTTTTTATAGTATCTTTAATTTCTGGAAGAAATTGATTCCAGTGTCCTCCACCAAGAACAAAAAACATATCATCGATACTGTTTTTTTCCAAAAATTGCACAAATGTTGTAATAATTCGTTGCAGATTTTTTCTTGGATCGAGTGTACACAAAGTAAATACATATTTTTTATTATTTGGAATATGATATTTTTTCTTTACTGCATTAATGTTTTTGTTGCATGGTTTAAATTTTTCATCACAACCTAAATACACAGCAAAAATTTTTTCAGGATCAATTTTTTGAGGAAAATTTTTTAAAAAATCATAACGAGTATTCTCTGAATTAGCAAAGTAATAGTCATTAGTACTCAATGATTGACACACATCATATGGCCAAAACCCTTTCGACCACTTATCTGAACTATATTTTGGAAATATTAAAGGGATTAAATCATGTAAGATCGTATAGTGCCGAGGTTTTATACTCTTATCTATAAATAAGGCAGGAGATAAAAATGCATCATAATTTTGAAAATTAGGTCTTTTAATAATTCTTGCAAGTAATCGAACTATTGGAGAAATTATAGCAATAATAATTTGAAAAAAGAATTTTTTTATGTTTCTAGATTCTTGCTTGCAATGTAGCT
>JAFUZX010000200.1 GCA_017476405.1 Alphaproteobacteria bacterium
TAGAAAACGTCCGTTTACCTTACTTTACTATTACGCCAACTTTTTCAATATGTCCGAAACATCAGTATATAGCAGGTGAACATAAATTCTGTCCTATTTGTGATGCGGAATTAATTGCGGAAAAAAAGCGTAAACTTAGAGTTATTGAAGGAGATGCTGCTTAAAAAAATTTTTTATTAAAAAAAAGTTGTGAGGAGTGAATAATCTATGTAAGAATTCACTCCTTTTTTTGTAATAGTGAATGGATGGAAAATTTCAGAAAAAACAATCTTTATTTACTTTTTTGTAATATTTTTTAATTATTTTTAATAATATTTGTTATTTTTTTTTATCGCAAAGGAGGAGGTGAAATTTAATATGCGTAATATGTTTATTATTATAAATTTATTTTTATTAATTCATATACGAATATTTGCTACTGAAATATCTAACGATTTAAAAAATATTTATTATCCGAATAATTTGATACCACTGATGGAAAATTTTCAACAAAATAACAATCCGTTAGTTAATAAAATTAATAGTAACTATTTGTTGCCTAATCCTGAAACTCAGTTTAATAGTACATTTTACGCAATCTATAATGATATTTTTAAAAATCAAACAGACGAATTAGCGATAAAGCTGAAAAAAGTAACAAAATTATTAAAACATTTTTTTGATAGAAAATTTTGGAATGTAAAAGCTCCTTTTAATGTTTTAAAGTTAAGTAAACAATCCGCTATAATTAAAACATATACTTTTAATTTATCAAAACTTACTGAATCATCTTCTTCTGATAACACAATAAGATATTCGAGAATAATAATTAGGGCATATAATTATCTTATGGATAATCCGAATGAGATTTTTCAAGATAATACACAACAAGAGACAATTTTGTTGTTTAAAGCATATATAAAAGCATTAATTGCCACGAAAAAAAAAGAAAGCTATAAAAAGTTAGTTTATTTTTTAATATTTAATCCGTTGGGAAGGAGCGATTTAAGATGTTATTTTTTTGATGACTTGCTAAATAAAGTATGTGTTGATTGTTCGTCTTTTCTTATAAAAGAAAATAGAATATATGAAAGTGCTTCTTTATTAAGTTGTATTGTAATTAATCCGCTACCTTCTTTAACTTATGATGAAAAAAATGATTTAGCGTTTACTTATTATAATGCATTATTAACATTGAAAAAAAATGGATCATTGTTAAATGATTTTCCGCTGCTTCCGGACAAATATTTTGATTTTATTTGTAAAAAAGTTGAAGATTGTGACACTTCTTTATTTAATGTTTCTAAATCGGATTTAAATATATTACCGTTTAAGGTTCCGAATATATTTGAAACCCAAATTAATAATGCCATACATATATGTGAGCATATTATGACTAATTTTCAATATATTAGGAATGCGTTATATATACTAATACAAAAAGAAAATTATAAAAATTTTCAAAATGAGGCTCAATTGATTCTTTCGAATATTCAACGTTTTTTTGATCCTAGTGAAAATTTTATGAGACAGCATACAACAACATATAAACAAGTAATTATTGATACATATAAGACGTTAATTCGATTTTTGAATATAAGAAGAGCTCTTCCGCAACATCCGATAGAAAAACTTATTTATAAAGGAAAGAATGATGCTTTTTTACAGGAAGTGTTTTTAATTTCTTACCCTGATTATATGAAAAAATATTCAAATTCAGTTATAAAAATAATAATGGGAAAACAATCTGATATTGAGAACAATTTTATATATCGACCTTATACTGAAGATATACCTGCGTCAATGTTCCCTTTAATTCAAAAAAAAGAAATTAATAATAATATCAACAACAGTAATAATGTAACTTCGTTATCAAATGATTTGAGATTTGGGGGGATAAAATCAGAAAACTCTTTTCCTATTATAGTTCGTCCGATTCCAATTAATCTTGCGACGATTATACCGTATGATTGTGATGATTGAGAAATCAGTAATGAAAAAAGATAGAAGGGACAGTTTAAAACATTTTTTCAATAAAAATTCCTTTATTTGTTAAATTTGAAATTTCCATTACGAATTATTTGAGAATATTAATATTTTATGATATAAGGAGCTTCTGGGTTTATTTATTTCTAAAAATTAAAAGGTTATCCATGAATAAAACAGTAGATAGCAAAGAAGAATCTGAATTTAGTAAGATGAAAAAAGTGATTATGTCTTGTGTTGCGGGGAGTGCTCTTGAATGGTACGATTTCGCAGTATATGGCTTTTTTGCAACAATCATAGGAAAATTATTTTTTCCCGGTGGAGATGAATTTCAACAAATTATCGCATCGTTCGGAGCTTTTGCTTCAGGACTTATAGCTCGTCCAATCGGTGCTATTTTGTTCGGATATATCGGTGACATATATGGACGAAAAAAAACATTGGTTATTTCAATATATATGATGGCTATTCCGACAGCTCTTATGGGATTTCTTCCGACATATGAGACTATTGGTATTTGGGCGGGAATATTGCTTACTATCGTAAGGATTGTGCAGGGGTTGGCTCTCGGTGGCGGTTTTACTGCGACAATAGTTTTCTTGTATGAACATTCCAGTCAGAAAAAGAAAGCAACTTATTCAGCTTGGGCACCGTTCAGTTTAGTTTCGGGATTCATTTTGGGAGCTATCGTTGCGACTATTATGGCTGAAATTTTTTCCGCTGAACAATTAGAATCTATCGGTTGGAGAATTCCTTTCATTATCAGCTTTATTGGTACTTTTATCGCTGAATATGTGAAGCATCGTCTTGATGATCCTCAGGAATTTATCGCTCAACAACAAAATAAAGTAGATGAAAATGCTAAAAAAGGACTTTTGCGGAATCTTTTCCGTAATCATTGGAGAGGCGTATTAATGATTACAATTACAGATGTTCTTACGGCTTGCGGTTATTTCTTGATAGCGATTTTCTTCACTACTTATTTTGAAAGTATTATAAAATTGCCTCGTGAATCTGTCTTTATGATTCAGACTGTGAACATGATTGTATTTGGCTTATCTATTCTTTTAGGTGGATGGCTTGCTGATCGTGTAGGAAAGCGTATTCAAATGCTTATTGCATGTTGCGCTCTTATGGCTTTAGCCTTCCCACTGTTTGGATATATGCAAGCAGCTACAGTAGCTAGTGCATTATTAGGAGAAATTGGGATTATTTTCTTGTTCTCTATGTATTATGGACCGATTCCGGCAACAATATGCTCAATGCTACCGACCAAAGTACGTTTGATGGGGGTGTCGATTGCTCATAATTTCGCAATGGCAGCTTTCGGAGCTTATGCTTCAACTTTAGCTACATACTTAGTAAAATGGACAGGTGATCAGACAATGCCTGCGATACTATTTGTAATTTCAGCTGGTGCGACAGTCGTAGCTTTATTTATTTGGAAAGAAGGGAAGGAATATTAATTTTTTTAATCATTCTTTTTGTTTATTTGCGGAAACTGTTGTATTATATATCCGATAGTTTTCGCATTTCTTATGCAAGATCGTTATAATGCGGACAGATGGCCGAGTGGTTTAAGGCACCGGTCTTGAAAACCGGCAAGGGGTAACCTCCTTCGCGAGTTCGAATCTCGCTCTGTCCGCCAGTTTTAAATGCTTATTAGTTCAACAATTCCACTGGAACGTTCAATCATGGTTCTTGAGGCGCAGGGCTGCCGTCTGATCGGAACTGCGATGATTAATTGCGACAATCCTCACTTCGATAACAAGAAAATCCCTGTGATTAAAATGGAAATTTTGTAAGAAGTTGGAAAGGCTGGAGAAAATGACTATTAAATAAATTATTGTCAAATATTTGACATTTTTCGAATTTTCAGTATCATAATAAAGCCTGAATTAGACGGCTTCTTAAGTGAGAGAGGTATGTGATGATGAAAAAAATTTGTTTTAGGCTTGACTGTGTGCTGGTGTGTAATAGCAAGAGGAATGGAAACAGAGTTGGTTAATAGTGTCATGGAAGATCCAACGAGTTATCACAATGTCTCAGCACTAGTTTCGTCTGTCATTGAAGATGATGCGAAAATTACCAATGCGGAATCTGAATTGAAAAACAGATTATGCAATAATGAAATAGTTAATAACGAACTGATTATAGAAAGAATATGCTGTATGTTGTATTCTCTTTCAAGGGATTTACGCTCTTATAACCTGAGTTCTATAGATTATTATGTCGAGGGGGCACGCAAAGGGCTTTTTGGTCCTTTTGGTGACTAGCGCACTAAGTAAGAATACGGAAATCTACAATACATGTAGGTGCTTTACGCACTGGAAAGGGGGAGTTCATTAATTTTCGGAAGCAATGCTGATTATTTCCGCATATCTGAAGTTTGCTTCTTCTTTTTCACATATTCCAATATTGATAATTCTTTTTGCGTGAAGATCTCTTATAATGATTTTACTAGTTATCCATTCTGGATCGGTAACTTCTCTGTCTGCAGTTGATATTGAAAATCTATTAGAGCCATCACTCGATGCTGCGAGCTTATTCATTGCTTGTTCTATCAATTGTGTAGGACTAGTTGTATTTGTAATTGGCATGATGTTCTTATTATCGTTCCAAAATGCGATATAATAGAGTTATTGCGAAAGTCATTTGAGGCTCCTTTTAGCACTTGAAAATCAAAAGCTCTAAAATGTTGTTTTCGACTTTCGCAATAACTCTAATGTTGGATCGATTTGTATTGTCCTCGTTCTACTTTATTTTCAAGGTTTCTAAGTTTAAAATAGCTCATATATCAAGGATTTTTCATGGCAGCAATTAGTCATCTTTTTCGTCTGTCGTCTCAGATTCACTCATACTTCCCTCTTCATATCTTCTACGTGGGCCGTCATCTCTACACATCGCTTTATATTTTTCCACATGCTTTTTAATATACTCAGCTTTCGGATCAACAAACAGTCCA
>JAFUZX010000201.1 GCA_017476405.1 Alphaproteobacteria bacterium
ATGCATTTTTTGTTGGTTTTTTGGGGATTAGGGGCTTGAACTTGCCTCTGAAAAATGAATATTTTCGCTTCTCATTTTTTAGAACCGTTTGGGGCGCAAATTCCTTCTTTAGGGGCACGCCCCTTTCAATCCCCAAATTAGCTCTAGACTAAAAACAGCATAATACCATTATTTATCAATATGTTATCAATACAGAATCCCCAAAACCCCGAATACCCAACGATTTTTGATATATGATGTTGTTAAAATTATACAAGCCCTGACATTAAATCTTGTAAGAAATGAGCTGTAATCACTCTAACAACCAGTCTATGGCGTTAATTTGCTTTATTCCGTTATAAAACGTCGTCGGAAGATCGTCCATTGTTATCAGATATTTTCGATTATGATCAGTAACTGCTTCCAATGAGCCCAATTCTCGCGCAAGAGTTTTTTCATTTTTAACTGTATAAGCTACCTGATAATATTCTACTTCTCCATCTTTCAAGGCGACAAAATCTATCTCCAGTGACCCGACCTTTCCTACATAAATTTCATATCCTCGGCACAGTAATTCCAGACATACGATATTCTCCAAAACCTGTCCGTAATCAACATCTCGGCTTCCCAAAAGAAAATATCGCAATCCAATATCTGCGACATAATATTTATCTCTTGATTTAAGATATTGTTTGCCTCTTACATCATAACGTCCGACTTTATATAAAACGTAACTGTTGATAAGAGCAGAAAGATAATTTTCAACCGTATGAGTAGATATTTTGCGACCGTCAGATGTCATTGTATCGCTTATGCTTTTTATTGACGAAAGATTCCCCAGGTTTTTAAACATAAAACGGATTACATCTTCGAGGATCATATTATTCAAGATATTGTTGCGAGACATCACATCTTTCAAAACAATCGTGCTGTAAAGCCCGCTTAAATAATCGCGAATCAGATCACGATTTCCGTTTAGCTCGGTAGTGTATACGGAAAAGAGCTGTTGATGAGATAATCCTTGAATTTTCTTCCTAAATCGCTTGAATCCGCAAAGGACGAAACATATTCCTTGAAAGATAGCGGCAACATATTGATAGTAACATACCTTCCTGAAAGTAAAGTAGCTAATTCTCCAGACAGCAAGTGGGCATTTGAGCCTGTTATATAAATGTCGGTATTCGGAAGGAGCTGTAAACTATCCACTGTTTTTTGAAAATTCTCGACGTTCTGAATTTCATCAAGAAAAATATAATTCATCTTGTCGGGTACTAATTTGGATTTGATATGCTCATGCAGTGCGCGATAGTTGAGAAGATGTTCAAAATCCATGTTTTCAAAATTGATAGATTGAATCTGATCTTTTGTTATGCCGTTTTTGAGAAGATCTTTTTGAAACAACTCAAATATAGTGGATTTTCCGCACCTGCGAATGCCCATAATAACTTTGATTACATTCTTATCCTTAAATTGGTGTAATTTTTTCAAATATTCAGGTCTGTTTATCAAATCCTCACCTTTAGTCACTTTTAGAAGATAATATCTAAAACTCTCAAGATTTGCAAACTTTTAGAAGTGAATTTCCAACTTTTTGTTTTTCGTTTTAATAATTGCTGTAATATAAGACGTTTTAACGGTTTTTTCTACACTTTTCCGACCGACTTTTTGGCATTTTGCTACACTTTTCGGAGGGAGTTTTTATATTTCATGCTCCACAGCAGCATTTTTAATAGCGTTAAACTTTTGTTAACATATTGGCAATATAATTTACGATGGGTGAGTGTAACAGAGGAAGAAATGGTCGCAGAGAAAGGAATGACTTTCCTAGAAGTCTTAGAAAAAATTGAACAAATCAGCGATAACACAGTTGATAAGGGAACACAGTTTGAACGCCTTATACAACACTTGTTACAAACTACCCCAGTGTATGGTTGCAATGATGGTCGAACGAAAGTGTATCTCTAGAATGAATGGCCCCACAGAAATCAATTTGCGGGATATGATTCGGGAATAGATCTAGTCGCTGAAAAAGCAAACGGAGAATTTATAGCAGTACAGTGAAAATTTCATAGAAATAAAATTTCGCAAGAAGAAATAGCATCATTCGTAGCCACTATAGGAAAATCATTTAATAGCAATGGAAACAAATGTAAGTTTAGCACTGGACTGTTATTTATAACGGACGAACTAACAAAAACAGCTGAACAATTAATTGAAAATCGAGAAATCCCGATAACAAAAGTAACTCCGATCAAAATGGATGATTTAGGAGTTAAGTGGGAGGAATTATATCTAGGGCATTATGGGGCAGCGGCCAAAGAAAAAAGAAAACAAATTCGCGATTACCAAATAGAAGCAGTTCAAAAAACTCATGAACATTT
Organism: Alphaproteobacteria bacterium; assembly: GCA_017476405.1. Classification (GTDB taxonomy): domain Bacteria; phylum Pseudomonadota; class Alphaproteobacteria; order UBA3830; family UBA3830; genus BNWE01. The sequence continues at coordinate 2,361 of JAFUZX010000201.1, forward strand.
CAAAAATCATGATCGAGGTAAGCTCATTATGGCTTGTGGTACAGGAAAGACTTTTACCTCTTTGCGTATTGCAGAAAAGGAAACTCAGGGAAAAGGGCTAGTGCTATTTCTCGCTCCATCAATTGCTCTTATAGGACAGACATTACGAAAATGGATGGTAGATGCTGACGAAGGTGTTAATATTCACCCCCTTTGTGTTTGTTCTGATTACAGCGTAAAACAAGGGAAGGAAGATGAATTTGATGATAGTAATTCAAGCATTGATTGCCTTGTCTCTACAGATCCCGAAGCAACTGCAAAACAGCAAAGAAAGCTTATCGAGAAATTTCCGAACGATATGATAGTTGTATTTTCCACGTATCAATCGATACAGGTAGTTCATGATGCTCAAGAGATATTAAAGCGAGAGAAAAACGGAAGCAGTACGTTTGATATAACTATTTGTGATGAAGCCCATAGAACTACAGGCAAAACGAGGGAATCAGAAGACGTCTCGCATTTTAATCTTATTCATGATTCAGAATATATTAAATCTAAACGACGTTTGTATATGACCGCTACGCCTCGTTTATATAAGGAAAATTTAAAGAAAGAAGCTGAAAATCGCGGCATATATCTTTGGTCTATGGATGATGAAAAGCAATTTGGGGAAGAAATTTATAAAGTTAGTTTCGGAGAGGCCGTAAAAAAAGGTTTGCTTGCGGATTATAAAGTTATCACTTTAGCGTTAAGGAGTTCTGCTCTCCCTGAGGGAATAAAGCTGGGAGGAGGTGATGATAACGCACTGTTGTCAACTGACGATCGCACTAGATTGATTGGCTGTATTAATGCGTTATCGAAAAATGTTTTTACAGAAGATGGAATTCTTAAAGATGCATTGGATGAACAACAAATGATGATGAAAACTGCCGTCGTTTTTTGTAATTCAATCGATGAATCGAAAAAAGCTAAATCAAGAAAAGGCTTAGCATCCAAAACAGTTGCTAAAAAATTGAATGATTGCACATATAGAAAAAGCCGTTCAGATGATGAACAAAAGAATATAATGAAAGTTTCTGCACAGCACGTGGACGGTACAATGTCGGCTTCCGAACGTGATAAAGCTTTGTGTTGGTTAAAAGAGAAGTTTCCTGATGACGAATGTAGGATGTTAACCAATGTTCGATGTTTATCAGAAGGAGTTGATGTGCCAAGTTTGGATGCTGTTATTTTCTTAGCAGGTATGGGTTCTGAAATTGACGTGATTCAAGCAGTCGGATGAGTAATGCGCATGGCCCCAGGGAAAAAATACGGCTATATAATTATCCCAGTTGTTATTCCCGATTTCGTGGATATAGATGAAGCACTGGCATCAAGTGAATTTGATACTGTTTGGAGAGTAATTAGAGCACTTAAATCACATGATGAAAGATTAGATGCCACAATTAACAAAATCCAATTAAATAATAAAAGACCTCAAAATCTCATTGTTGCGACGTTAGGAGAAGAAAATTTAGAAACAACTGCGTCAACACAGGAACAAATGCACCTGCAATTCAAAGATGCACCTAGCAAAATATATGCGAAATTGTATGAAAAATTAGGAACAAGAGACCACTGGCAGACTTGGGCTGCTAGAGTTGCGGATATTGCTAAAAATCATTCAGAACGAATTCAAAACTTAATCCACACGGATCACGATCATGAACAGGCTTTTAAGAAGTTTCTCAACGGTCTGCACCGAAATATAAATCCAAATATTTCAGAAAAAGAAGCAATTGATATGCTCGCTCAGCACATCATAATTAAGCCGATTTTTGAAACGTTGTTTGAAGGTGATGAATTTTCGAAGAAAAATCCAATTTCTATCGCGATGCAGAAAATATTAGACCTTCTCGATCAAGATTATGAAGAAAAAGATAAAGGTCTTCTCCGGTATTATGAATATGTGAAAGATCAAATCAAAGACATTGATAATGCAGAAGGAAAACAAAAAATTATCAAAGATTTGTACGAAAATTTCTTCAAGAAAGCATTTCCAAAAATGGTAGATCAGCATGGAATTATTTACACGCCAATTGAAATCGTTGATTTTATGATTTACTCCGTTGACGATATTTTAAAAGCCGAATTTGGTAGAAGCCTTTCAGATGAAAACGTAAATATTATCGATCCATTTACGGGAACAGGAACTTTTATTACTCGGCTTCTGCAAAGCGGACTGATTGACCTAAAAGATCTTCCTCGAAAATATGAGAGAGAGATTTTCGCTAATGAAATGATATTGTTGGCCTATTACGTTGCTTCTGTTAATATCGAAAGTGTCTATCACGACCTAACCGGCAGTGATGAAATTTTCAAAGGCATCTGCTTAACTGACACTTTTCAATTGGGAGAGCGTCCTGAAAGTGAGCTGTTTACAGATAGATTCCCGAAAAACTCCTCTCGCTTAGAAAAAGAGGTAAAAACACCGATTCACGTGATAATTTCTAATCCGCCGTACTCCGCAAAACAAAAAAAAGCAAATGATAATGCTAAAAATCGTAAATATATCAAACTGGATGAGAATATAAGAAAAACTTATGTGGCAAATTCCCAAGAGCAAAATAAGGGTTCGGTTCATGATAGTTATATAAGAGCATTTCGTTGGGCATCAGATAGAATTGATCCAAAAAACGGAGGTATAATTGCATTTATTAGCAATTCTGGATTGCTCGATAATAATTCATCAGATGGCTTGCGCAAATGTTTACAAAAAGAATTTTCATCAATATATATTTTGGATTTAAAAGGGGATGTAAATAAGGATAAATCAAAAGAAGGTGAAAATGTATTTCCTATCAAAACACCTGTAGCAATTACAATTTTGGTAAAGAACCCGTACATTGAGAAGAAAAAAGCCGATATTTTTTATGCTGATATCGGGGATAACTTGAAGAAACAGGAAAAATTTGAGCGTATGAATTCTTGGAAATCAATAAGTTACGCACCAAATAAAGTGATCCTTCCAAATGAACACGGAGATTGGCTTACACATAGAACTGATGATTTTGGAAAGCTTACCTCTATAGTTATAGACTCCAAAAAGTTTAATAAAAGTAGCGAGAGTTTTTTTGCTGGTGTATCTAGGGGAATGAAGACAGCTAGAGATGCATGGATTTATAATTCTTCTATTTCTACGTTAATTGATAACATCAAGACAACTATCAATTACTATAACGATGAATTAGATCGATTTAAACTTTTTTCTGACGAACATAAAACAACTCCGTCTATAGAAGATTTAGAAAATTTTTTAGATTTTGATTCTAAAAAAATGAGCTGGAATGAAGATGCTCAAAAGAATTTAATTAAAAGGAAAAAGTATGTATTTAATAAAGGAGCTATAACTACTGGGATGTTCAGGCCATTTTTTAAGCAAAATTGTTATTTTGATAAAGCACTTATACATCGTATGGGAAAACAGCCTGAAATTTTTCCAACCAAAGAACACAAAAATTTGGCTATATGTTTTGTTGGAAAAGGAGAAAAACAAATATCGTTTCCCTTAATTACTAACGTAATACCAGATTTACACGTCATTGCCACCAATCAATGTGCTCCTTTGTATTATTATATAGAGCATAAAAAAGATTTTTCCTCTTTCTTTTTCTCAAATACTTCTGATGAGGAGCAGCGTTTTGAACGTCATGATGCGATTACAGATTATATACTCAACAAATATCGAGAAATTGATGCTCACATTACAAAGGGGGATATTTTTACTCAGTTTACGGATTTTTGCATTCTCAAGAGTATTTGAAAAAATATGCGACCGATTTGAAGAGATCTTTACCTCGACTTCCCTTGCTTTCGAAAAAGGATTTTTGGATTTTTTCTGAGAAGGGACGACAACTTGCTGATTTGCATCTGAATTATGAAACAATCTGCGCACCTGATGGTGTTATTGTTGAAGGAACTGAATCTGGACATTTTGAAGTTGAAAAAATGGAATTCTTACCCAAAACCGATAAAAGTGGCATTAGTATATCACAATAAGAAACATTCCGCTCGAGGCATACGAATATAAGTTGAACGGACGCTCTGCAATTGAATGGGTTAGAGAGCAGTACCAAATTACAACAGACAAAGACAGTGAAATCAAAAACGATCCAAACCTTTGGGGATTGGAACGCGGCAATCCGCGCTATATTCTCGATGTACTTCTCGGAGTCATAAACGTGAGTATAAAAACCATGGAAATTGTGAAAGGATTACCTATTTGCAGACTCTAATAAATCAGAAACAGAATAGGAAGGACCGTTCATATTTTTATCGGCTATCGCTCCCATTACTTAGGTACTGTAAACCAATTGAATCAATGCGGATGCCAAGCTCCCATAATTTCGCTAGCGATAGAAATTTTTATTTTGGTTAACTTTACCGACGAATACGGATTAGATAGGATTATATTAGCCTTGTTTGCAGCTGAAATTTGAGCATTAAACTTTACTTCTGGCTTTTCCGTATTTATTGAAAAAATGATATAATTTTATGTGTAACAAGGGGGCAATTATGGCATTAATGAAGAAATCGGAATTGGCGCAAAAGTTGGGAGTTTCCAGAGCATATATTTCAAAACTCATCAAGGAAGGAAAATTGAAAAAGCAAGGAGTCGATGATGAATCGCTGAACAGATATAAAAGCCTAAAAGATCAGCTGTTAGAAGCGAAATTACATAATGAGGAGCTGAAAGGCGAGCTTTTGAGAGGGCGAGTAAAAGAAAGCGAAAGCAAATATATTCCGAGGAAAGAAGCAATAGCTGTATTTGAAGAGCGAGCGAACACTGTTCGCAATGCTGTGCTTAAAATTC
>JAFUZX010000202.1 GCA_017476405.1 Alphaproteobacteria bacterium
CGAAATTCTTTTACGGTTATTTTTTACAACAATTCTGATGCCGCCAACAAAATTATTTTCAAACTTTATCAAATAAAAATGTGAATCGGTTTGCTTAAGTTTTTGAAGAATTTTATCAGTAGATTCGTTAACTGGATTCGTTTCATCATCTCTATATTTCAGATGCAGCTCATAAAAAGATTCTATTTGCATTTGATGAATCAAGTCTGCATCTTTTTCAGTTGCCTTGATTAAAGTGATTTTTGGTCCGAAATGAACATTGATCCATTTTTGGATAACACTTTGAAAGAAAGTTTTATCTTCTGCGTTTTTACATTCCATTAAAATGATTTTCGGAGTCGGAGAAATTTGCAAATTAGCGTATCCGCAGATTTCAACGCCTTTATATAAGATGAAGTGCTCATGATCTTCGTTTGAAAAGTCGATGAATGCGTTTTCTCCAATTTTGGAAATATAAAAATTTTCAGCATAATTTCGTTCAATATCGGTGAGGCATTTAATTACTCTTAAGCGATTAAATCCGATTTTCCGCAGAACATTATCTATAAAAGCACGTTTTTGAAGAGTATAAAACGGAAACGATAACGCACCGACTTGGACACGCTTTGTTGCATTTTCTTCGTTGCTGAGAATTTCTCTTTTCAAATTTCCGTAAGCGATTTTCGCGTCTTCGTGAGTTCTCAAGTAATCCCGAAATGCCAAATTTAACTCGACTTCAGGATGATTTTCTTCGAAAAACATGTGCAAATTTACGTGAATGCCTGTTCTTTTCGCAAATCCGCATTTTAAAGGGATATTCCATTCTCCCTGATGCATATATTCGACTTTTTCGAGATCAGTTATAGCTTTTTCCCGATCATTTGCGATAGCAATAATGTCGATTTTCGGTTTTGCGATGAGTCCGGGAACTGAAGTCGATCCGACATGATGAATTGAAACGCAATTATCTCCGAGAGCTTCAGTGATTATGTTTTTCTCTTCTTTAAACATCGCTGGCCATTCGGAATTATACTCCGTCACTTCAATTTTTTTATGCTTACTCATAAAGACCTCAAAATTTTTGTTTGCACAAACTTATCATTACTTATTTATTTTAAAAATAGCGGTTTGTCCGATCTGCCATAATTTTTCTTGTGTTGAAAATCCGGCTTCAGCAAAAAGTCGCAGTTGAGTCTCAGCGCAGCAAGGTGTGTCCCAATGCATTAGATCCTCGGACGATATATTTTCTTCTTCTCGAATTCTCTTGGCTTCTGCAAATAAAAATTCTTCCTCGGCTAAATCTTTTGCAACGTAATCGCACTCGATATAACATCCGCCGTCTTTTAATGCTTCTCGTATTTTTTTGTACAACGCAATTTTGGAATCGTGCGAAAAATGGTGCAGAGTCTGAAACGAAATTGCGCAATCGTATTTTTCTTTTCCAAAATCGACTTTGAAATAATCTTCGCAAATCAAATCAATATTTTTCTGCGGATAATTTTTGCGCAATTTATCTAACATGGCTTGTGTGTAATCAATTCCCGTGACGTGCAATTTCGGAAATTTTTCGAAAATATGTTTCAGCTCTAAACCTGTACCGCAACCAAGATCGAGCAAATTTTTGCAGTTCTCAGGAATAAATTCCGCGATTCTTTCATAACCTTCACGACAACCTTCAACGTGATTCAGCATTCGATCCTCGTAATCATCGACGCGCTTTGTAAAAAAAATCGTCCATCTTTTCTATCGTCATGTCAGCTCCTGATTTTTATGCTATAATTATAACGGTTCTTTTATGAGAGAAAAATGAAAAAGACGTATCGGAACAGCATTTTTGTAAATCAGCATGAAATAAAAAGTAAGCATGTAAAAGTCGGTGATTATACTTATTATTCAGGCTATTATCACAGCGGCGATTTTAATGACTGTGCTGTATCTTGATGAAATTGACGATTCGATCGAAGAAACGGATGAACTGATCATCGGGAAATTTTGTCGCATTGCAAGCGGAGTGAAATTTGTTATGGGAGGAAATCAAGGACACGATTACGGCAATGTCACAGCATATCCTCTCGAAATTTTGAAACCGAATTTTCACGGATACGAAAAAGAAAGTCCGCAAGCATATCATCGAAAAGGCGACACGACAATCGGAAATGACGTTTGGATCGGTTATGAGTCTGTGATAATTCCGGGAGTCCAGATTGCCGATGGTGCTGTTATCGCCTCTTGCTCAGTCGTTACAAAAAATGTTGGACTGTATGAAATTTGGGGCGGAAATCCTGCAAAATTTATAAAAAAGCGATTTTCTCAAGAAAAAATTGATGAACTTCTGAAACTAAAATGGTGGAATTGGGATTTGCAAAAAATTTTGGAGAATATCGATATGCCGACCTCATTTGCTAAACAGGAATTAAAATGATAAATGAAGGAATAAAAATAGAATTATTGGCTCATCACAAAAATCTAATTCCGACGATTGCGCAGTGGTATTTATCTGTTTTCGGAAGAGCAGAAACGACTATAGAAAAATGCGAAAAAGCTCTTCAAAATCGTTTAAATACGGATTGTTTCGACTGCTGTTTTCTTGCGTTTATCGAGGATGAAGTAGTCGGAACTGTTTCGCTGACAGCAAACGATATTCCGACAAAATCTGACCTTAATCCTTGTGTTACGCAGCTTTTTGTTTCCGAAAAATACAGGCATCAA
>JAFUZX010000203.1 GCA_017476405.1 Alphaproteobacteria bacterium
ACGAATCCAGTTAACGAATCTACTGATAAAATTCTTCAAAAACTTAAGCAAACCGATTCACATTTTTATTTGATAAAGTTTGAAAATAATTTTGTTGGCGGCATCAGAATTGTTGTAAAAAATAACCGTAAAAGAATTTCGCCGTTATTTGTGTTGCCTCAATATCGCAACAAAGGAATTGCTCAAAAAGCTATATCCGAACTTGAAAAGATTTACGGAAGAGATAATTGGGAATTGGAAACAATTCAAACTGAAAAAATCGGTAGGCATTTATATGAGAAAATGGGATATCGTTTAGAAGGAAAAACTACCATTGTAAATGATAAACTTACACTCGTTTCTTATAGAAAATAATGCTCACATCCATCGACTTTTTATAACTTTCGGTCTGGATTTTTTCATAGGCGAATTGGAGTTTTCGATTTTAATAGCAGACTTTATATCTATTTTACTATAAGATACATTGATTTCTATTAGATACAATGAGTTCTGAGAGCTATTATAAAAAAGCGTGTATTTTCCCGCAGTTTTTTTATTTTTTCAGGTTCGACTTAAATAATTTACGAAATATATTACCCCAATCATTAAACAAATTCTTTTTTCAGATAACGGATCGACATCAGTTGCAAGCGCTAAAAAACTCACATCAAAATTATTTGAGATAAGGTATTTTTATTCGTCCCTTAGGTGAAATTACTTATCTCTTTCCATCTTATCGCATTTCAATCGATGAGCTTGCGCATGTTTATAAAGAAATACTTTTTGCTTTATAAAGAATAATATATTAATGTCGCATTAAAAATCTTCACTGGTTAAAGGAGCGTTTGGATCAATTTTATAAACGGTTTTCGGCTGAACAGCGTTTCCCCAAATTATGCCGGAATCACCCGAAGAATACCATTGAGCTCCATCTGAGATTGTTGTCGGCTGCGGTTTTGCTGCTTCAGAATCAACAACATCAGAACTTGTTAGAACTTTTGAAAATGATCCGTCAGAAATTTTAACATATCCTGGATTAGCTTCAGAGCTATTATTGGTCGCATTTTGTTGAAATTCAGTATCGATACTTTCATTTGGATTCGATGATACATTTTCATTTACTTCAAGTGCTGTCATGTTATTATCACTTTTTCTCTGATTAGCCTGACGCTTATTAGCTGTTCTGCTTCTTGAAACATTCGATTGTTGCTGTTGTGACGATATTTGTTCATTTTGTTGAGAAATATCATTATTATCATAGCTATTATTATTTTCCTCCGTCTCATTAAATGTAGAATCAGCATCTTCTGCTTGATTATTATATACTGAATTATTGTTATCCTCATATGAATCATTTTGCCGCATATCTTGATACGGATTTTGCTGTTGATACATGTTCTGACTTGGTTCCAAATTATTCCGAAAATCAGATACGGAGTTATAACCATCTGAAGTATTATTATTTACCCCAGAATAATTGTACATAGAATCGTTCATACCGTTATTGTAAGAATCATTTTGCTGAATGTTCTGATATATCGGATTTTGCTGCTGATACATACTTTGATTCTGATTTTGACTTGCGTTATTCTGAAAATCAGACATTGCTTCATAGCTACTTGTTGTTGAATAATCATTGGAAATTCCTGAATTCATGTTATTAAGATTAACTGAAGGATTATTCATATTTCCGTTTATATTCCCGTTTACATTCATATAATTTGTGTTTGTATATCCCGAATAGGATTGGTTATTTTGCGCATTTCTATAATAATCAGACATTTGATATGCATTATTCATATTGTTATATGAGTTGTTGTATCCATTATTATACGCATTATTATACGCCGTTGTTCCGTATGCGGTGTTAGTAGATAACATGTTTCCATTATTTAATAACATTCCAGTATTTGTATTAATCATTCCCATATCCGGCTGCTGAATCATTGGCGATACTTGCGGAAGATTTACCTGAGGATTAATCACGGAAGTAATTGTCGCCGCATTTGAATCTTCATCTTCTTCCTCATCATCATCGTTGTCATCCTCATCTTCCTCATCATCACTATCTTCGTCATCGTCATTTTCTTCTTCTTCAGCTTCTTCCCCACTATTTTTATCTTGATTCTTATTCTTTTTGATTCTTTTTACTTTTTTATCGTTATCACCATCTACATCTTCTTTATCTTCGTTAAAATCTTGCTTCTCAATTTTGGAAGAAGTTTCATTTGTATCCTTTATATTTTTCTCTTCACCCACATCATTTTCAGTGTTTTTCTCACCTTCTTTCTCAAGAGTTATAAAATGGCAGTGACTTAAATCCAAAGCGAAAATGCTTAAATCTTCTTCACTCGGTGAATTTTTTTGCTCCGCTATTTCTTTTTCAAGAAATTTAAAATGACAATTGCTTAAATCTAAGAAAAAATATCGACTACGTATTAATCCTTGATCATTACCACCTATCTTTGCCTTTGATTCCGCATAATTCTCAAATAAATTTTCTTTATTATATTTACTTTTTTGATTTTGAATGTTTCTATCGTTACTATATCTGTCAAAGACATAAGCATTGCGAGTCTCTACAAAACGATCCTTTGCTGTTGTATCTTTAAAAATAAACAGTGTAATTAATATTAACAGACAAATTATGTTTTCCGCAAATAACCTCACGCAAACGACCTACTATTTAACCATAATGATGGTAACAAAAAAATATTAAAAAACAGTCAATTTTAATATTATGTACTAACTTTATCCAAATAAAAAAGCATAAAAAAACTGTCAAGTTATAATTAGTCTTCTGCTATTTTTCTACTATTTTTATGTACTTTTTTCACAGAAAATGATATCGTCAATCCAATAAATTTGTTGTTGTTCTGAGTTGGAGAAAATATTATATGCTTAATGGTTATATTGCTGCTGTAGTAACACCGTTTAGTAATGAAAAATTAGATCTTGAATCATTTGAACGGTATATTTCATTTTTATCTGGTTCTAAAATTTCAGGTATAGTCGTTTGTGGATCAACAGGAGAGTCCCTTTCGCTCAGTTTAAACGAAAAAATTACATTAATTCAAACGGCTCAAAAAATCACAAATGGAAAAATCAATTTATTCGCTGGAGTAATAGATGCCACTACTGATAATTGTGTAAATTTTATAAAAAAAACGGAAGATATGGTAAATGGTTTCCTGTGCATTTGCCCATTTTATATTAAGCCTTCACAAAGCCAGATATATGAACACTTTAAAATCATCAGTGAATCGACGAAGAAAGATATTATTCTTTATAATAATCCGGGAAGAGTCGGAACAAGCATAGAGTTCCCAACGCTTAAAAAGCTATCCACTCAAAAAAATATTATTGCTATAAAAGAATGTTCTTCTGATCTATCTGTATTCACCACCTACAGAAATAGTTTAAAAGAAAATTTTGCGTTTTTATCCGGAAATGATGATACAGCATGCGCTGCTTTAGCAATGGGGGCGTCAGGAGTTATTTCAGTAACAGCCAATATTGCGCCTGACCTTTGCGCAACAGCATATTCTTCATTCAAACAAGGAAATTTTGAAAGATTCGGAGTTGTACGTGATGCTCTTGAGCCTTTGCACAAGCTTATGTTTGCAGAACCAAGTCCGGCCCCGGTAAAATATGCCTTAAGTAAGCTCGGATTAATAAAAAATGAACTTAGAATGCCTCTTTCTCCAATTAGTGAACAGCTAAAAGCGAAAATTGATAAAATTATACATGAATTGAACTTAGAAAAAATTTAATGGCAGAATACAAAGAAATCGGTTATAACCGCAGAGCTAATTTTGATTATGAAATTCTCGAGAAATATGAAGCAGGGATTATTTTATACGGAAGCGAAGTAAAATCCCTTCGATCTCATAAAGTAAACATGACAGATGCTTACGCTGGATTATCGAGGAATAACGAAATTTTTGTATATCAATTGCATATTCCGGAATATTCTCTCGCAAACCGTATGAATCATGATCCGAAAAGATCAAGGAAATTGCTTCTCCATAAAAAACAAATACAAAAGCTAATAGGACAATTAAAAAAAGGCGGTTATACGCTTGTACCTATTAGCATCTATTTTAATGAAAATGGCTTCGTAAAATTATCTATAGGCTTAGGAAAAGGGAAAAAAAACATAGATAAAAGAGAAACTATAAAAAAAAGAGAATGGGACAGAGAAAAATCAAGGTTACTGAAAGGCAGGTAAATATGGAAATAAACGAGCTTGAATATGCGAAATCTATTCTAAACAAAGAAATTGCGGGCTTAAATTGCTTGATAGATAACCTTGGACAAAGTTTCATTGAAGCAATCGATTTACTTTATAAAAAAAACGGGCATGTAATTCTTTCAGGTATGGGGAAACCCGGACATGTGTGCGTAAAAATAGCCGCAACTTTAGCATCCACAGGTACTCCAGCATTTTTCTTACATCCTGGAGAAGCTAGTCATGGCGATTTAGGTATGATTTCAGCTGATGATACTTTATTTGTCTTTTCATGGTCTGGAAATACAGTAGAACTTGTTCCAATGCTTTCTTATGCTAATAGATTTGGAATCGATGTTATAGGAGTTACATCAAATCCTGATAGTACTTTAGCAAAAGCCTCAACAATAAAAATAATACTTCCGAAAGTCGAAGAAGCGGGGCCTCATAAGTTAGCTCCGACTACGACTACGACTATGATGCTTGCGCTTGGAGATGCTGTCGCTTTATGTCTACTAAAAAGAAAGGAATTTAAAAAGGAACAATTTAAAAATTTACATCCGGGAGGTTCATTGGGGAAAAATCTTCTCATGGTTCGAGATTTAATGCACACGAATACACCAATTGTTCACGAAAATGATTTGATGAAATCAGTGTTAATAGAAATGACATCAAAATCTTACGGTTGCGCTTGCGTAGTTGACAAAACCAATAAAATTATCGGAGTAATTACCGACGGTGATTTAAGACGCAATATTCTCGTTGATTTTCTAGATATGAAAGCATGTGAGGTTATGAGTAAACATCCGAAACTTATTTCCGCCGAAACCTTTGCTCAAGAAGCTATAAAAATAATGAATGATAATAAGATTACGAACCTTTTTGTTTCTGAAAACGGGACACCAGAAGGAATAATCCATATTCATGACTGTCTGAGAGCGGGAATTGCATAATAATTTTTTACAAAAAAAACATAGATCTATATTTAAATTAAGACGCTATAAAATAAAAGCTATTGCGCTTTTGTTTATATTTATCAGCATATGTACAGTATTATATATTTTGATAACGATAATAAATGGTAAAAATTTATCTTCCAATATTAGCGCAAAAACGGAATTTTCAAAAAACGCTTTTCTGAAATTTTTTTATAAAACAAAAGATATTTCAGGGAAAGAGGTCGCTATTTTTGCGGAAAAAGTTACAGAAGAAACGAAAGATAATTTTATTTTTGAACAAGTAACTTCAAATTTCATGCTTTCCAATGAAGAAAACGGAACTATCACCTCAAACAAAGGAAAAATTCAACAGGGAACAAAAACAATATGTCAATTCATCGATAACGTGGTAATGACAACAAATAGTGGATTAATTTTAAGAACAAATAATGCTGTTTTTGATTCAGAAAAGAAAATTATCTCAGGTAATTCAAGAGTTAATATTAAAAGAAATGAAACGATATTATCGGCAGAAAGCTATACATTTGATGCGGATAAAAATATTCTAACCCTCAAAAAAAACGCAAAAGCTCATAATCCAATTCAGAATATAAGCGCAAATGAAATATCCATAGCATTTAACAGCAACTATACGGATTCAATACAAAATTTAACAGCAAACGGCAATGCGTCTCTTATCAGTACTGACTATGATTTATCGGGAGAATCATTAAAATACGAACCAAATAAAATTACGGCAATGGAAAATATAGATCTTATATATAAAAAATATGGTAAAAATTTAACCGTAAAATCAGATGAAATGACCGCTTATTTAAACAATAAATCAGACATAACCGAAATAATCGCCAATGGGAATGTTTATATAAAAACCAAAGATTCTATTGTTAAAGGTAATAATGGAGTTTATAAAGATAATAAAGTTGTAATTTCCGGAAATGTAATAATATCAAAAAAACAAGGAAATATTTTTGGAGAAATTGCTGAACTTGATTTAATCACAGAAAAAGTTTCTGTAAAAAAATCGTCAGGAATTCTTATAAATAAAAAAGGAAAAAAGTAATGCAAGAAAGTGGGATTGTTTGCTCCAATTTAAGAAAAACCATAGGGCATAGAGTTATTCTTAATGGTCTCAATATGAAAGCATCCCGTGGACAGATAGTTGCACTACTCGGACCAAATGGAGCTGGGAAAACTACAAGTTTCTCAATTTTATGCGGTCTTATAAAACCAGATAGTGGCAATATATATTTAGATGGTACCGATATTACAGACCTTCCGATGTACAAACGTGCACGTCTCGGATTGGGATATCTGCCACAAGAAGAATCAATATTTCGTGGTTTAAATGTTGAAGAAAATATATCCGCTGTTTTGGAAATGAATAATATGAGCAAGAAAGAACACGATAGGCTTCTGAATCAGCTGCTTGAAGATCTTTCGTTGGAAAAAGTTAGAAAATCTCCAGCAATAAGCGTTTCGGGAGGAGAAAGACGAAAACTGGAAATTGCCAGAGCGCTTGCGTCACATCCCAGTTTCATTCTACTAGATGAACCTTTTGCCGGAATAGATCCTCTGGCAGTCGCAGAAATGCGAGAAATGATTTTTGCTCTCAAAAATAGAGGAATAGGCGTTATCATAACGGATCATAATGTAAGAGATACCCTTCCAATCGCAGATTATGGATATATTCTTTACAATGGTAAAATTTTAGTAGAAGGTTCACCGGAAAAGATTATAAACAGCAATAAAGCTCGAGAAATTTACCTTGGAGAAAGTTTTATGGTTTATAACTCTTCTTATGGAAAAGAAAAGTAATATAGTATTATCAAACTTTCAACAGACTGCGTTAGCTCAGTTTACAGTATTTTCTCTAAAAATTTTAGAGATGAATAATGTTACTCTCCAAGAAATTATTAATAATTCATTAAACGAAAATCCATTTTTAAAAGAGAATGAAGAAGATGATTTTCCAAAAATATCGCCAGATTTTACTGAAAATATTGTTGATATTTTATCACACAGAGATATTTTTTTCAGAAATCTATCGTTCCTAAAACTAAATATACAAGAAAAAGAAATCGCTGAAATTTTATACGACTATTTAATTGAAAATAAATACATAAGCAATGATTTTTGTCGTATCATTTCAAAAGAAAAAAACATATCGTATCAAAATATCCTAAATATTATTAACAAATTGCGGAAAATATCTCCTCACGGTTTATTTTCATTTAATTTACAAGATAAAATTAAAAATATTTTTGAAGCAAGTAATAAATATGATACCTCTCACAAAATATTTATTCGTTATATAGACACTCTTTTATATCAAGGAATTGAAGCTTTTCGAAAAAAAACCAATTTGGATAAAGATACAATTCATTCAATTTTTTCAGATTTAAAAAATATTGATTATTACAGTAGAAACTCAGAAAATTATTTCGATAACATTTACAGAAAAGTTGATATTATTCTCGAAAAGAAAAATAAAACCTATAACAGTGAAATAAATAATTTGAAAATTCCTTCAATTGATCGAGAATTATTAGAGCTATCTACTAAAAAAGCGAAATCTTATCAAGATAAAAAATACATAAAAGAAAAAAAAGCAGATGCGGAACTCTTAATAAAATCTATTAATTATCGTAATTCTACTTTATTAAAAATAATACAAGAAATAATACATCGCCAAAGCGATTTTTTTAACGAAAATACGTCATTTTTAGTTCCTATAAGCGTAAGATCTATTGCAAATTCTATGATGTGTCATCAAAGTACCGTACATAGAGCGATTATGAATAAAACCATCTCCACTCCGTTAGGAATTTTCAATATAAAAGATCTAATGCCCAAAGAAATAAAATCTGATAAAAATAAATGTGTAATTACAGATCATTCTATTAAAAAATATATACAAGCTTTAATAAATAATGAGCCGAAAAACAGTCCATACTCAGACAGTGAAATTGCGTATTTACTTGAAGAACGAGGAATAAATATGCCTCGTCGAACAATCGCAAAATATAGAAATGATATGGATATAGCTAATTGTAATGATAGATTAAAGGAGTATTCTTTAATAAATATATAGTTATTATTTTGAATTTTATTTAAGTTTAAAAAAACTTGAAAAGTCAAAGTATTTTTTGTATAATTACCTGGGGTTAATTGTGGCAATAAAATCCGGAGCACATGAATGCTAGATAAAAATTTTGATCCGAAATCTTTTGAAAAGAATTTTTCATTTGAAATAGAAGCTTCTGTACGTAAACCAGGAGCCGATCCTTTTATGGTTTTACTTCCACCTCCGAATGTTACAGGTTCATTACATATCGGACACGCATTGTGCTACACGTTACAAGATATTTTAGCAAGATATAAACGCCTAAAAGGATACGATGTATTATTTCAACCGGGATTGGATCACGCTGGAATTGTCACTCAATTAGTTGTTGAAAAACAATTATATGAAAGAGGAGTTGAAAAAGGATCTCTATCTCGTGAAGCTCTTTTAAAGGAAATTTGGTACTGGAAAGAAAACTCCGCCAATCGAATAGTCGACCAAATGAAAGCCTTAGGAATATCCTGTGATTTTGCGAAATTGAAATTTACAATGGATGAAGATTGCAAGCGAGCTGTTGCAAAAATGTTTGTAAAACTATATGAAGATGGCTTGCTATACAAAGGAGAACGCATGGTCAACTGGGATCCTATGATTTGTTCTGCTATTTCTGACCTCGAAGTTGCTGAAAAAGAAGTAAAAGGAAATCTTTGGTATATAAAATATATGTTTGAAGATTCTACATCCGAATACATTGAAGTAGCAACTACACGACCTGAAACTATATTTGGAGATGTAGCCGTTGCTGTAAACCCTGAAGATCAAAAACTAAAACACTTAGTTGGAAAAAAAGTTGTTGTTCCTCTTACAGATCGAGTTATTCCTATAATAGTTGATAAATACGCAGATCCGAAAAAAGGATCTGGAGCGGTAAAAATAACTCCGGCTCATGATTTTAATGACTATGAAGTTGGTAAACGCCATAAACTTCCAATAATTGATATCATGAATGAAAACGCAAAATTAAATAATAATGTGCCAGATATATTTCAAAATTTAGATAGATTCGAAGCTAGAAAATTAGTCGTAGAATTACTGGAA
Source organism: Alphaproteobacteria bacterium (assembly GCA_017476405.1). Lineage (GTDB taxonomy): Bacteria > Pseudomonadota > Alphaproteobacteria > UBA3830 > UBA3830 > BNWE01. Next base: position 9,335 of record JAFUZX010000203.1, read on the forward strand.
AAGAAAGGACTGCTTATAAAAAGCGAAGAAATAAAGCAAGTTCTGCCATTTGGAGATCGTTCCGGTGCTGTTTTGGAACCTCATATTACTAATCAATGGTTCGTAAATACTGAATCGCTTGCAAAGAAAGCAATAGATGTTGTAAAGCAAGGTCGAATTAAATTTATTCCAAAACATTGGGAAAATTTATATTTTGAATGGTTGAGAAATATCAAACCATGGTGTGTATCAAGACAGATTTGGTGGGGACACAGAATTCCGGCATGGTACGGTCCTGATGGGCAAGTATTCGTAGCTGAAACTGAAGAAGAAGCTATGCGAAAAGCTAAAAAGTTTTATGGAAAAAATCGTATTGCCCTTTCTCAAGATGAAGATGTTCTTGATACCTGGTTTTCCTCAGGAATGTGGCCATTTGTTACTTTAGGATGGCCTGATGATACAAAAGACTTTAAACGTTTTTATTCTAATACCGTAGTATTGACCGGGTTTGATATCATTTTCTTTTGGGTTTCAAGAATGATCATGATGGGCTTATATGCTACAGGAGAAGTACCATTCCGAGATGTCTATATTCACTCTCTGATAAGAGACGAAAAAGGACAGAAAATGTCCAAATCAAAAGGCAATGTAATTGATCCACTAGAATTGCGTGATAAATATGGAGCGGATGCGGTTCGTTACACTCTTACATATTTGTCATCTCCCGGACATGATATCAGAATGACTGAAAAGCATGCAGAAATTGGAAGGAATTTCTTAACAAAATTCTGGAATGTTATTCGATTTTCACAAATGAATGGTTGCATTTTCAATAAAGAGTTTTCTCCTAATAAAGCAACACCTCTTATTGCGCAATGGATTATAAATGAAATCAAAAATATGCTTATTAGCGTAGAAGCAGATATAGAAAATTATCGTTTTGACGAAGCTGTAAAGCATATATATCAATGTTTATGGGGATCTTTCTGTGATTGGTATATCGAATATATTAAACCGATTTTGCAAGGATCAACAATAATAGAAAATGAAAAACAAAATTACGATCTCGATTATACCTTATTGAAAAAAGATATTCGAGACACAACCGCATGGGCAATTCTTCAATTTATTAGAGTGTTATACCCTATAGTTCCGTTTATTTCAAAAAAGCTAAGCGGAGAAATTGGAGTGCTGGATATGGAATGGCCGAACACAAACACTATTACCGCAAATTTCTCAGATGCAGTAACAAAAATCAACATAATCAGAGAGATAGTCACATCGATACGTGCTATGAAACAATATATGAATATACCTCTCGGCCAGAAAATCGGATTCAAAATTGAATCTAATAATGCGGATATGGTGGAATTTGTAAAATCACAAAGTTTACATATAGAACAGCTAGCTGGAGTAAAATTAAAATCAGAATCAATTTACAATAGTGTTCCTGTAGTAGTGCAAAATATAATATTACACTTAGAATGGAATGGAACAGTAGATACAACAGCGGAATTAAATCGTCTGAATAAAGAACTCGCAAAATTAAATCAGATAAAAAATGCGACTCAAGCTCGTTTAAATAATATGGAATTTATAGAAAAAGCTTCCCCAGAAACTGTTCAAGAACATAAAGATCGTATTATAGATATTGATACAAAAATAAATGGTATTACATATATAATAAAAAGCTTAGAAAGTATTAGCTGAAAAACAAAATACGTACGTTATTTATCACATACGATAGAAAAAGTAACCCTATCTTCCCATTCACCACTGAAAGGAAGATGTGGATGATTTTGATTTATATTGAATTGAACATGGAATTCTTTTTGTAGGGCCTCTAATTCAAATTTTTTCTCCGTATTATTTATATCTTCCACTGTAAAATTTTGTACTTCCAAATTATATCTAATATACTTATCTTTATTGTTTTTGTGACATAATCTAAATCCATTTACACTTTCAATTTTGCAATCTGTATTTTTTAAAACAGAATATAAAAAATGAACCTCAGGATTCATCTCTGATTTTATATAACCATTTTTATCCCATAATATTTTTCCGAAATTAACCTCACGATTATCTTTTATTTTTAGTTCTACTATCGGTTCAATAATTAATTTTACCGGATCGAAATTAAGATTAGTATTTTCTGAAGAAAAAGTTAAAATTTTTTCAAAATTATGATTACTCAACTGTTTTTTCTCTATACAAACAGAAAAAAAACGTTCACCATCAACGGTTTTTTCTATATTCTCATCATTATATTTGACAATAGTATCAATTGTAGGATTTATCTTAACAGAAAATTCCAATCCTTTATCACTTAATCGAATTGTTTCATTCAATATTTCTATTGAAAACCGACCGACCTCTTTATCATTTTGACTAGTATCTTTTATTTGCAGATTATTGCAATTTTTTTTTCGAATATTCGCAACTGTTCCGACAGCATGCACATCTTGTCCAATATAACAAAAATATAATATCGTAAATATTATACAGCAAAAAGAACTAATCAGTTTCTTTACAATAAAATTTCCCCAAATGAATAATCTCATTATTACTGTCTCCTATTTCAATTTCGAAATCTTGAACTCCTTCAACATTAAGGCTAATCCTATATTTTCCAGATTGCAATTCAGTTAAAACAAAACGTCCTTCATCATTAGTAAAGAAAGCAATTGGTCGAGCATCCAAATCAGTTTTGTGAATCGCATATCCTGTTACTTGTTGAAATGCCTCTCCGTCTTCATCAAATACGTATCCATCTGCTGTATATGAACCATCAGCTTCAATATCAGCAATAAATCCTCTTTTATATTCCCCATATGAAACGATTGTATCCTTTTTAACATCAAGCCCAATCGGTAACTCTTTCAAGTCTAAACGAGCTATTGAAGCATTATTTTTTGAATTATGTATAACCGCTCCTCCACCTAAAAAGCCTGATTCCGCATTTTGAGATGTAAATTTCAATGTAGTATCTGCCAATGCTTTTTTTGGAGTAATAATAACAAAACCACCATCCGAATAATTTGGACGTGATACACCATATCTCATATCTGCAAAGAAAATTCCCGTTTCTAAACCGACATTTGTTGAACTTGAACCACTGTTATTTCTCGAATGACTAATATCCCCTTTAAATAAATAATGAGAATAATTAGCATGAGCACTCCATGTTTTTGTAGAACCTGATTTGTTTGCCGTTATTTCTCCGCCTAATCCATTATCTTCAGGATAATACGACATTGTAACATACTGACTCCTCGTATCATCATATTTTGACATACCTGTTGATATTGAAATTTTATTTTTGAAAAATAATGAACAATACAAACTGAATGAATTCTTAGACTTTCTATCATAATCACGTTCTCGATTGAAAGTTACACTTATACTTCCGCTATTAAACCAATCATTATTTAAATCAAAACTTTTTGAAATACTTAGTGAATAATTCTTACCTACCGCTCCATCATAGCGTTTCTTTGTTGTTCCACCGAAATTAAAATTTAATGTAAATACGTTATTTAACCATATACCGTATGTAGTTGTTGTATTTTTTCCTTTTTCATTTTTTTCAGATTTAAAAAAGTTATTAAATGAATCAGAATTATCTCCATTTTCTGTATCATCTAAATATGGTTTGAAAAAATTATCAGATTTTTCATAACTTGCAGAAAAACCTGTTGATATTGGCCCCAAATTCATTGATGGTGTACTATATGATCCATAAAAAACTTTTCCTTTAACACTCTGCATACCCTTTTTATAAAAGCTATTCGCATACTTAAAATCGAAATTTCCGAGTAAATTTTTATTTTTTATCTCATAACTCATCGTATTTCCTATGCTGTTTTTCAGCATACCAACACCGATTTCAACGGA
>JAFUZX010000204.1 GCA_017476405.1 Alphaproteobacteria bacterium
AGTAAGATATTATTTCTGAGCGAGTTGTTGTGATTATCAGAAATTCTTAATCAGATAAATATATTTGGGATAAAATCGATATCCCTTTATCGGTTCCATATATCAAAGAGTTTTTTTTGTGAGTAAGAAAAATCGTTGTTTATGAAATAGATAGATATTGATATAGAAATAAATTGACAACTTTAACAATAATGATATGCTTCATCTATTGTTTTTTTAATTAGGATAAGTAAATAAAATGTTTAAGAAACTACCATTTATACTCATGATTATAATAATTGCCGCAATTGTATTGAATCCAATTATTCCGACAACTACAAAGCAAATTATATATGCATGCAGTATAACTACTAAATCAGTGGTTTTGTTTCTTCTTCCATTTATTATTTTTGGTTTATTATTTAAAACTTTTGCTAAATTAGCTGGAAATGCGTTGAGCATAGTATGTTTGATTTTTGGTGGATTATGTGTATCTAATTTTATCAATACATTTCTTACGCATTATTTAGGATCGCTTTTTTATTTTTTTGATTTTCATGTTGGGGATTCAATTGTTACTACGTATCAACTTACACCTTATTTTAATATCGAGTTGCCGACTATCATTAAGAATGAATACGCTTTGTTCGGCGGAATGTTGATAGGCTTACTTAGTACGTTTTTTATGAGCAAAAACTTCATAAATAATTGTATAAGAATTGTAGATACCATTGTGCAAAAGTTGTTTTCTTTTATATCTGTATTGATTCCTTTTTTTATAACAGGTTTTGTTATAAAGTGTGCGTCCGAAGGAAGTTTAACAACCTTGATGAAAAGTTACTCTTTGGTTTTTGTTATTTTTATTACATATGCAACTGTATATACATTTTTATATTATGTTGTAATTTCTCAAGGAAGACTAAAGCAATGTATAATAACAATGAAAAATATGTTTCCTGCTTTTCTAACCGCAGTAAGTACTATTTCCAGCGCATTAACGATGCCTGTAACTATTATGTGTGCTGAAAAAAACGCCAAAAATAAAGAATTAGTAGGATCTGTTGTTTCTGCGACTGTAAATATACATTTGTTGGGAGATTGTCTTGGAATACCGCTGCTTGCATATGCGTTACTGAAACATTTTAATATGCCGGAACCAACTTTAGAGGCGTATTTTATATTTACGGTATTTTTTGTTATAGCTAAATTTTCCGTAGCAGCGGTACCTGCGGGGGGAATTATTGTTATGACTCCTATTTTAGAGAAATATTTAGGATTTACGCCTGATATGTCTTCTCTTATAATTGCTATTTATGTAATTTTTGATCCTGTTATAACGGGTTTCAATGTTATGGGAAACGGAGCTTTCGCAAAACTGATTGATACGTTATATAACCGAGTAACAGCGCATAAAAGGTTTTCTTAATTGTACATTTGGAATAGTTTTCTGTTTTTTAGGAAGCTATTCCAAACTCATTTTTTTGTTTCTTTCCATTTATCGTACATACGCCATAATTCACAACCGTAAAAGTCTCGTGAAATCGGAGGTTCACTAAACCAACGTAGATCTGTTGATTCCTCAGAGATAGCGATATGTTCATTTGGATCTGAAGCTTTTAGTAAAAAACGTACATCATAGTGATAGTGCGCCGGAATATTTTTATACTCGTTAACTAGATGTACGCTTAAATCGAAAATGTCTGCTGATTTGATTTCGATATTTTTTAGTCCTGATTCCTCATGAGCTTCTTTCATAGCCACTTGTACGATATCGCTGTTACCGTCAGCATGGCCGCCAAGCTGCAACCACAAACCGATTTTTTTGTGTAGTGTCAGCAGAAATTTTGTACCATCGTAATTTTCAAGCCAACAAGATCCGGTAAAATGACCAATTGTTAAAGATCTTTCGAAACAGTTTTCGTTTGCTTCTAAAAATATCAGCATTTTCGATTTATCTGCAATTTCAGTTTGATCAGTTGGCTGATATTTTTCTAATTTTGATTTTAAATCGTTTCTATGCATATTTTTTATTTTTCTTTTTGTTTCTTCTAGATTCTGCGTTTGCGGATTTTCATAATTCTTCGAGTTGTGATCAGCATCAGAGCTGTTGCTACAGTCATAAACACAGATCCCATAATCATTGTTATACTTTCACTAAGACGAGTGCTGGCTGTGATGCAAAGAGACATTATTAAATTTCGGAAAACGACAACTGTTGCCGCTCCGACATATGATGTATGTCCTGTGGATTGAATTGCTTTTAATACGGATACTGGAACTAAAAATGAGCTTCCCATACATTGCACGCACATAAGAGCAAGTAAATGATTCGCTGTCCATGGTGTATGTTCAGCAAGAAGTAAAGTTATATATATTCCAAAAACTATGTAGATACTTGTTCCAAGCCATTTTGCGGGACGAATTCCAAAATCACGGACGATAGCACGATAAATAAATGTTCCGAGTATGTAAAAAAGTAAAGGAATTGCTTGAAACATCGCTATATCCAGAGAACTTTCTGCGAAAATTTTCGAAGAAATAAACGGGGCGTTTGATGCGAATATCATATATCCTCCGGCAAACATTCCGGGAATCAAAGCATATATTAGGAAATATGTATTTCGCAAGACAATTTTATAATCATTGAAGAAACGTTTGATAGTAAATCTATGTACGTTCTTTTCGGATGTTTTTTCACGATATTCCAAAAATACGAATAAGCCAATAATTTGAAGAATCATTAATGTACTGAATGACCATCTCCAACTGCCTATTTCAGCTAGTATACCACCGACAAAAGGAGATATAATCCAAGCGACAGGCTGATATAATTCCAAAATTCCAATTATGCTGGATTTATCATTTTCATTAAAATCTGAATTTATTATTCCAATGGAAACAATGTAAATTACACTAGATCCCAGTGCTTGAAAAAAGCGCATGCACAGGAAAAATTCTATGGAATTTGATAAACTACATCCTAAGTGTCCTAAGATAGATATGCTTAAGGCATATATAACGATTTTTTTATTACTGTACGTATCAAATAATGGGCCGCTACAAAAACGTCCCAGAAATTCGCCAATCAAATTCATAACTATAGACATTTGCAACATTGCGTTTGTAGTGTTGAAATCAATAGCCATAATTTTCATGCAAGGAATGTAAATGCTAACAGAAGCGGATGCGACGACATTCATTAATAGTAGAAAAAAAGCAAAAACTTTACTGTCGTGCTTATGTTTAGTATGACTACTAAAAGCGTTAGCTGACATTTTGTACGTACTCTTTAATATCGTAGTAATTTGTGATTATATAAAAACTTAGTATCAATAAATAAAATATCAGATATACACAGAATAACTACGATTCTGAAAAAAACAAAACCAAGTACGAATAATACTTGAAAATCAATTAATTTGCAATCTACTATCTACGATTTCCGCTAATTTACTAAATGTTTCAGAAATACTGATTCCGGTTGTATCTA
>JAFUZX010000205.1 GCA_017476405.1 Alphaproteobacteria bacterium
ACAGTAATCCCGCTTGTTTTAACAAGTTCTCGATATTTTCGTTTCCGGCTTCAGTTAAAACAATTGTTCGCTGCTTTTCATCAATTTCATAATCAGTTGGTGATAGATGAGGAATTATAGCATTAACGCTAATATACATATCCGCTGAATCTTCTGCCGCTCCTGATATAATTAATGGTGTACGAGCTTCATCAATAAGAATGCTATCAACCTCATCGACAATAGCATAATTAAATGGTCGCATAACCAGTTCAGAAGAATAGAACTTCATGTTATCACGTAAATAATCAAAGCCAAGCTCGTTGTTTGTCGCATATGTCACGTCGCAGTTATATTGTTCACGACGTTGTTCATCATTTAGGCCATGTATAATAATTCCGACAGACATTCCCAAGAATTTATAAATTTTCCCCATCCATTCGGCATCTCGTTTTGCAAGATAATCGTTGACAGTAACGACGTGTACTCCTTTACCTTCAAGGGCGTTCAAATATACGGCGATTGCAGCGACAAGTGTTTTTCCTTCGCCGGTTTTCATTTCCGCAATCATTCCATGATGCAGAACAAGTGCTCCTATCATTTGTACATCGAAGGGACGTAGACCAAGCGTCCTTTTTGCTGCTTCTCGGACTACGGCAAAAGCTTCAGGCAGAATTTCATCAAGAGTTTCTCCATCGGCTATACGTGTTTTAAATTCTATGGTTTTGTTGCGCAATTGATCATCAGACAAAGGAATAATAGAATTTTCAAATTCATTAATTTCTTCAACAGTACGCCTATATCTCTTGATAATTCTTTCATTATGCGAACCAAAAATAGATTTCAAAAAACCGGACAACATCCATTATCTCCATTGTATAAGCAACATATTGTAATTGAATTATTATAATAAATACATTAAAAAATTATAATTACGAGTAATTTTTTAAAATACATAGAGTATATAATAATGACATTACAATGGTTTCACAATAATAATATAAATATAAATTCAACGATTGGAATAGATGAAGTTGGGCGTGGACCACTTGCGGGACCGGTAGTTTCTGCCGCTGTATGGATATCTGAGGAATTGGCGAAGACTCTTGAATCTCAAAGCAAGAGTATGTCTGTTAGGGATTCTAAAAAATTGAGTCATAAACAGCGACAAAAATTGCTAGAATGGATTGGAAAGCAATCAGCGGATTCAATAAAATATGGTATAGGCGTCGCATCTGTACAGGAAATCGATGAAGTTAATATATTGCAAGCAACGATGTTATCTATGAAAAGAGCATGCAATAATCTCAAGCAATTGTGGGCATCAAAAAATGAAATCCAATTGATTTTAATAGATGGAAATGCGGCACCATCATTTTCAGATTTTTCCGCAAATATAAAAACGGTTGTAAAGGGAGATTCATTGGTTTTATCTATATCTTTGGCTTCTATAATTGCCAAAGAATACCGGGATGCCATAATGTTTGATCTTGCAAAGAGTTTTCCGCAATATGGTTGGCAAACAAATGTAGGATATGGCACAAAAGCTCATTTAGATGCGATAAAGGATTTCGGAATAACTCAATATCATAGAAAATCATTTGCTCCGGTACGTGATAGTGTAAATTTAAAGTGATTTTTTTGTCACAAATAGATTGATAAAATACCAATAACGCAATTTTTTTGATCGAATACTCAAAAAAATCAAAAAATGGTTGACATTTATTATTTTTGCGTTATATTCATAAACGAACCTGTATAGTAACTTTAGATATGCAGGGCGAAGTGCCTATGGTAGGGCTTCGATATATTGGAACCTTACGGATTAAGTTGTTTCGTAAGCGATCTGTAAGGGTAATTTGCCTATGAAAGGGGATTATTATGAGTAAGATTATTGGTATAGACCTTGGAACTACAAATTCTTGTGTAGCGGTAATGGATGGTGGAAATCCTCGAGTTATCGAAAATGCCGAGGGAGCGAGAACAACGCCGTCAGTTGTGGCATTCACAGATAAAAAAGAAAGAT
>JAFUZX010000206.1 GCA_017476405.1 Alphaproteobacteria bacterium
TTCCTCCCTAAATTATTTACAAGCTTAGGTTAGAAAAAATATGAGGATATAAACATCCGTAAAAATTACTTAAGTAAAATCCAATTATTTATTAAAGAATTTTTGTTTATTTATTACTCTAATCATAAAATTAATTATATTAACTTCATCAAGATCTATTTAAAGAGAACTAATCTCACTAATATGCAACAGAATTACTTAGGTAAAAAATTTCGGATAAGAACCAACAGCCAATTCCACTTTTTAAAATCTTTCAGATTCTTTTCAACATAATATTTTGTAAATTCATAATCTTTCCAATATACAGCTTCAAAGACTTTTAAACTATTTTCAAAATATTTTTCTAAATCCAACATATCAGCATCAAAGGCACCGCCAACAACAAGATTTTCATATTCCATTGGCGGAACAATCCGTTTACAAAGTTTTTGCATGCTCAAAAAAAATTCTCGAAAATATTTTCGAGTTGCTCTTTCATTACCTTGTTTATATTTTATGATAGCCGCATGGTAATAGCATGTATTGAAAAAAAGATAACAATAATTATTAAGTTCTCTATTTTGTATTGAAAATATTTCATCACACACTTCAAATGCTTCATCTAATCGATTTAGCCTAATTAACGCTTCTGCTTCATGCATTTTTAGTCGAAATAAATAATCAAAAATAAGTGCTTTAGAAAATACTTCTTTGGCTTGCATAAAATATTGATATGCTTTTTCCACTTCATTTAACCGCAAATTAGACAACGCTTTTTCTCGAAGAATTATTCCTTGTGCATGAAAGGTACTATTATCTTGAGAAGTTAAAGATTCTATTAAATTTTCTGCTTCTTTTCCTTCCTTTAAAGATAAATCATATTTTCCAAGCGCATTATAAATACCGCTGAGCCTACTTTTATATGTTATAAGATGTTTCTTAACATTCTCTGTTGTTTCAGATGGGGGAAGAGATAAAATCGAAATAGCTTCTTCCATTAGTTTGACTGCTTTAAATGCATGACCTCGATTAATTCCATCCATAAAATAGTTAAAAGCCATACTGGAATAAGCATTAGCTTTAGCAATTTTTGATTCCACACTATCACATTTACCAACATCTAATGTTTCGATAGATTTTTGAAAATAATTATTCGCTTGTTTAAACTCATCATTTCTCATACTAATTATACCAAGTAAACGATATGTGCGAGCAAGAGCGATGGGGTCATTGAATTTGCTTAATGTATCAAGACTTAGTAATAAATATTTTTTAGCTGACTCATCTTTGCTCATTAATGTAAAAACGCTTCCTATTTTTAAATTTATTAACGCAATTTCAGTATCATTTAGATAATTACAAATTTTATTTACTTCTAAAGCCTCTTTATAGTAGGAGATTGATTCAGAAGATCTATGCTCTTTTAGCCTATATATATCTCCTATCGTTATTAATAAATCTATTTTTCGATTATCAATTGCAGAATCATGTATCTTCTCAGCTCCAATCTTATCTAATATAGAATTTAAATGGGAAATAAATTTTACTATGTCAATATTAGCTTGTGTTTCCAATTTTTTGAATGGCGTAACATTCGAAACCAATATATCAATTAATTCTTTTTTCTCTTTTAAAGTCATAACATCTATAAGATAACATAAACCGATATCCTGAGAAGAACGATGTATAGAAATTTGACCATTATCAAACGATATAATAGAATGCTTTTTCAAGTTATATATAAAATCATCAACTAATAGAGGATTGGAAATCGAAATTAATAAATCTTTTGGAATATCTTGGGAATCTAATAAACAAATAGCCAAAAGGAGTTTTTTGAATTGTTCATTTTGCGTAATAATTGCTTCAAAAATTGATGTAATAATTCCATATCTGGTTCTTCCGTATCCTAAGCTTTCTTCAAGTAGTTTCTTCTGCATTTTTTCAAAATCTGTTATTGTTTTTTGAGTGATTTTTATGTATTCAGAAAAGGATGCACTAGTATTTTTTATATAATATGCAGCTGAGGAAACATCTAACGGCATCATAGGAATATTTTTTAGAAATATTTTAATTTGTTGTGCTTTACCTGATGAAAATTTTAAATAACTGTCTCCATATAATATTTTGCAAAATAATTCATATTGTTCTTCTTCCGATAAATTCTGTATATCAATATCTACTCCTTCTTTGATTCGAAATGAATGAGTTAAATTTTTATTGCGAGTCGTAATGATTAAGATTCCATTCCCCCAAGCAGTATCATTTTTAGGAAAATATTCCGATATCGTCGAAAATTCCTCAACATTATCAAACAAAAGACACCATTTTTTACATTTACATAAAGAAGATGCGGTAAAATCAACCAATCTTCGTTGTTTTTTAGAATTATTACTAATGCTTTTAATTGCGCTTAATTCCTCTTGCTGAATTTTTGTTACTGCTAAATTAGTCGCAAGTTCCAAAAAAGATGAAAAAATACTATGATCCGTTTCAGCATTTATTTCCCATAAAATATTTGCTTGTGTCTTTTGTAAGAATTTTCGTGCAACTGTTGTCTTTCCACTTCCACCAACCCCAACAATTATTGCGACTTTTAATTTTTTTTGTTTGGAAAGAACGTTATCTATTTTAGAAATTACACCATGTCTATTTAAATAATCTTTATTTTGCAGTGTTAAATTATTGATTACAGTAGGTTGTAACATTAATGTACGATATACATAAAGCAATAAAACTCCGCAAATTCCTAAACATATAGATATAACTAAAAAATATCTTAAGATTTTTCCGATATCAGCGGATATCAGTTCTTTTTTAATATTGTAAAATAATTTTAGCAAAAATACTTTATATCTTTCGAAGAACATATCGTTTTCCTTTTTTAATTTTTACAACTAAAAACAATTACAGTATAAAATTTATACATCGATTGTTGCAACCTGAAATTGTAATAAAACTCTATTTTAATTAAAAAAATAATAAGTAACTTTATATAGATAACCTCATTTATAAAATCAAAAATCAGAATGATTTATTCTAAATTAGTAATTTTGTAATGGCTTTGTAGTTCTAATATTAATGCATTGTAAAATTGTTAGAACTCAAAAATTATAAGAGTGGAATTTATATAGATGTATACAATTAACAATATAAAATACATGATACAGTGAAAAAACTATTTATATCAAGTTTTCTTCCGATTGTTACTCTTACAGAAACAAATTGCGTAGATATTTCTAAATTATCTCCAAACACGTTAATTCCGAGAAGCGTTTTATTGGCAAAAGCTGATCGATTTTTGTGCAATTGAGTCCGAACGGAAAATATGTCTCTTACTTTGCGCGATCAGGAAATGAGGTTGTCCTGCGCCCCTAACATTGGTCCACAAATAAGTTCGTAAAAGGATGATAAAATATCGAGTAAAAACTAAATAGGAGGAGATAAAATAATGAAAAAAGTAAGAACAGCAGAAGAAATTATAATAAAGTTGAGGAAGATAGAAACATTGATAAATCAA
>JAFUZX010000207.1 GCA_017476405.1 Alphaproteobacteria bacterium
AGAAAGAAAATGGAATAGATCTTCGTAAAGATAATATGGCTCTTCAAAGATTAAAAGAAGCTGCGGAAAAAGCGAAAATTGAGCTGTCAAGCGCAATGGAAACGGAAGTTAATTTACCATTTATTACAGCAGACGCTTCAGGTCCAAAACATTTAACTTGCAAAATTACTAGGGCGAAATTTGAATCATTAGTTGATGATATTATAAAAAGGACATTGGAGCCTTGTAAATTAGCTTTAAAAGATGCCGGGATAACTGCGGATAAGATTGATGAAGTTGTACTTGTCGGTGGTATGACTCGTATGCCTAAAGTTGTTGAATATGTTAAGAATTTCTTTGGTAAAGAGCCTCATAAAGGTGTCAATCCGGATGAAGTTGTTGCGGTTGGAGCTGCAATTCAAGGTGGCGTACTTAAGGGAGATGTAAAAGATGTACTTTTGCTTGATGTCACACCTCTTTCACTCGGTATTGAGACACTAGGTGGTGTTTTTACTCGTTTGATCGATCGAAACACAACTATTCCTACGAAAAAAAGTCAGATATTTTCGACAGCTGAAGATAATCAGAGCGGTGTTACAATTCGTGTGTTTCAGGGAGAACGTGAAATTGCTGCTAACAACAAATTATTAGGTCAGTTTGATCTTACGGGAATTCCTCCGGCACCTCGTGGTATGCCTCAAATTGAAGTTACATTCGATATTGATGCTAACGGTATTGTTCACGTTTCGGCGAAAGACAAAGCGACAGGCAAGGAACAGGCAATTAGCATTAAAGCTTCCGGTGGATTAAGCGATGCGGAGGTCGATCAGATGGTAAAAGATGCGGAGGCTCATGCTGAGGAAGATAAGAAACGCAAAGAGTTGATCAATGAGAGAAATATGTCTCAAGAACTGATTAATAATGCAAATAAGATGCTTTCAGAACATGCTGATAAAATCACTGAAGATCAGAAAAATGAGATAAAATCGGCTTGTGATGATTTACAAAAAGTTCTTGAAACAGAGAATATTGATGAACTTAAAGCTGCTTCTGAGAAACTTTTGAATGTTATGTCTAAAGCAGGACAAGCAATACATCAAGCAGCTCAAGCAGCCCAGCAACAATCAGCAGCGACTGCTGACCAACAGCAAAATCCGGGAACAGATGAAAAAGTTGTCGATGCTGATTATACTGAGGTTAAAGAGGATAACAATAATAAATAATATCCTTAATTATGAGGAGTCTTTTTGGACGCCTCTTTACTTTTCATACCATAATATTTAATAGTGAGAGAACCTTATGTCGAATGATTATTATGAAATATTGGGTGTACAAAAAAATTCAAGTGATGACGACATAAAAAAAGCATATAGAAAGCTGGCTATGAAATATCATCCCGATAGAAATAAGGGTGATAAAGCGGCAGAAGCGAAATTCAAGGAAATAAATGAAGCGTACGAAACATTAAAAGATCCGCAAAAAAAAGCGGCATATGATCGTTACGGGCATGATGCTTACAAAAATGCGGCAAGCGGAGGTGGATTTAATCCTGGAGCCGGCGGAGGATTTTCTGGAGGTGGTTTTCATTTTGATTTCGGCGATGATTCAGCTTTTTCTGATATATTTGAAGGATTTTTTGGTGCTGCAAGACGTGGTACAGCAGGTATGCATGAGCGAGCGGAAATGCGTGGCTCAGATCTTCGCTATGAAGCGTCTATTACGCTAGAAGAGGCTTTTAAAGGCAAAGAAATTGAATTAAGCATACGAACAGGAGTAAAATGCGAAAGTTGTAAAGGTACTGGAGCTGAAGGGGGAGCTAAGCCAAAAACTTGTCCGTCATGTCGAGGAACTGGACAAATGCGTTTTTCACAGGGATTTTTTATGGTTGAACGCACGTGTACTGCATGTAATGGAACAGGGCATATTATTGAAAAATCATGTAAAACATGTAATGGTTCCGGTAGAGTGAGTAAGACAAAAACCATAAAAGTTTCTATACCTGCAGGTATTGAAGATGGCTCAAGAATTAGACTTGCGGGTGAAGGTGAAGCTGGTTTAAGAGGTGGACGAAATGGAGATTTATATATCTTTGTAACAGTAAAACCTCATAAATTATTTAAGCGTGAAAAAGACTCGATACATTGTGATGTGCCTATTTCTATAGTAACAGCAGCTTTAGGTGGTGAAATAGAAGTTCCGACAATTGATGGAAAGAAAGCAATTGTAAAAGTTCCGGCTGGGACTCAATCGGGTAGTGTTCTTAAGTTGCGTGGAAAAGGTATGTCAATTATGCGTAGTGCTCTTCGTGGGGATATGATGATTCATGCCCGTGTCGAAACTCCGGTTAATCTGACGAATCGACAAAAAGAATTGCTGCAAGAATTTGATAAAGAACATGATGCTCATCCGCAATCTTCAGGATTTTTTGCGAAAGTGAAAGAGTTCTGGCAAGAATTGTGACTAAAAATATTTAACTTATCATTTTTTTTGTGAATATAATAAATAGGGATGGAGTTATATCTTTATACGTTTCAGAAAAACCTTTAAAAATGCTATAATTTCCTAAATTAGAAAAATAGTTTTTGTTATTTGTTTTATCATAAAATAAATTAGTTTTAATATTTTTATTTTTATTGTATAGTCCCACTGTGCAATTTGGAGATTATATATGAAAAAAATACTATTAGTATCTGTTGTTTTCTTATTACCTTTTTACTCTTATGCAGAGGATGTTTCAAAGGCAAATGATATTTTACAACCGATAGAAAAAACAGATACCTCTGTTCAGCAATTGTCACAAACTCAATTGCAAAATAATGACTTACCAGCAATTGAAGAACGAGACCAAATATCTCAACCTACAGTAAATTTAAATACAGGAACAGCATCTTGTAATGAAGGATATTTTGCTAATCAAAATCAATTTCAGTCAGTTGAAAGAAAATATAACAATAATACTTCTTGTTATTATCCGGCGACTAATGTATTTCCACCAGATGGAAACATAGATTTGCATTTAGATGATGATCCTTATGAGGATGAAGTGGGGGATGATAGCAGTGATGCTCCTGTCAGTTTATCTTTTACTGATGAGAAAAATAATAAAATAAAGATGGATTTAATACAAAATAATACTTCGCTGGTAAGTAGTGTAATTATGCCTCCACAACAAAACATGCAATCATTTCAAATCCCTTTGAATGGAATTAATATACTCGATTTCTGTAATGAAAAGATTTCTGCTCGTGAACGTATTATTGAATCACAAAAAGAACATATTTCATCATTAATGGCATTTATAAACTCTTTAAATATTCAAATGGATTTTACTAAAAAGCAATCTGAAAATATCAGAAAATTATTAGAGGATAAAACGCTTATTTTAGAAGAAAAAAATCAGGTATTAGAGAAAGATAATAAGGCTTTAAAAGAAGAAATTCAGGTATTGAAGAAAGATAATAATGTGTTAAAAGAAGAATATCAAAGATATCAACAAGATATCATGTTGTTGAGAAAACAAATAGAGTTACAAAATAACAAAGAAAGAAAATTTATTGAAGAAATAAAATCGTTAGAATTTTCTTTAGACGAAAGAGAAGAGTCTATTTTTATGCTTAATAAGGAAATTCAAAGACTAAAAGATAAAATAGCCTTAATTCAGGGGAAAAGGGAAAAGAATACGATATTAACAAGACGTTCTACAGATGATATTGATATATCTAATGGGTTATTTCCTTTCGCATTTACTCAGCGAAAAAATCGTTCAGTTTCGAATAAAAGATAAAAATATAACGGGATACTATAAATGATGTTCTTTGAATATATAATTTTTTAATTGTATTTTATTTATTTTAAATATAAATTCGATATTTAGAATAGTTACGTATTAAGGAACATTAAAATGGCGACGTTAAAAACAAAAATTCTTGATATAGAATTTGAAAATCCGTATATATTAGCTTCAGGTCCTGAAACTGCTTTAATCGAAAGCATAGATAAAGCTTTTGAGATGGGATGGGGAGGAGCCGTTTTAAAAACTATTACATCAGATACTTTGGAATTAAATGAAGTAAGCCCACGTTATGCGACTTTAAAATCAAAAGGAAAAATTATAGGTTTTCAAAATGTAGAATTACTGAGCCATTATTCTGTTAAATATTGGTGTGATGGGATTCGTTTTTTAAAGGAAAAACATCCGACAAAGGTTATTATTGCCAGCATTATGGCTCCGGTTGAGAAAAAAGAATGGCAATCACTCGTAAATACGTTAAATGAGACACCTGTCGACGCATATGAATTGAATTTCTCTTGTCCGCACGGAATGCCTGAGAAAAATATAGGTATGGCAATAGGAACAAGTTCAGAAATTTCAAGCATGATTACAGCATGGGTAAAAGAAGTGGCCAAACGTCCTGTTTTTGTGAAATTAACCCCTAATGTAACAGATATAACTCAAATTGCGAAAGCTGTTGAAAATGTTGGTGCGGATGGTTTTGCGACAATTAATACAGTACAAGGTTTTATGGGGGTTGATCTTGAAACTTTAGAGCCAAATTTGTGTATTGATGGTTTTTCTACATATGGTGGTTGTTCAGGAGAGATAGTTAAACCAATCGGTTTACGTTGTGTTTCTCAATTAAGAAGATCTTCAAAATTGCCGATTCTCGGTATAGGCGGAATATCTACATGGCAGGATGCTGTACAGTATATAGTTGTTGGTGCGGATGCGGTCCAAATATGTACAGAGGTTATGCTAAATGGATATTGTATTATTAACGGATTGAAAAATGGCTTACTAAAATATCTTGAAGAAAAAGATATGAATGATATTTCCGAGTTAAAAGGAAAGGTTGTTCCCAAAATTACATCTCATGAAGCTTTAAATAAAAAATATCGTTTACATCCTGATATTAATCCTGAAAAATGTGTTGTCTGCGGAAAATGTGTAATGGTTTGCTCAGAATCAGAACATCAGGCTCTTTCTAAGGATTCAGATGCCAAATGTATAAAATTGAATCAAGCTAAATGCGTGGGGTGTACATTATGTAAGCATGCATGTCCAAAAGAAGCAATCTCAATGAGACTGTAACTCTATGAATAATATTTAAAGGAAACATATGCTTTATTTTACAATCGGAGCATGGGCGATTACAGTTTTTTTCGTTATGTTTCCGACAAGTGCGTTTTTCAAAACTTCATCTGCGGTTTCAGCTTTTACAACCTTGATATTATCTAAAACACTGGTAGGGATTTCTTGTAAATCAGCTTCATTTTCGGCTGGAATGATGACAGTTTTTATGCCTTCTCTATGTGCGGCTAAAATTTTTTCTTTTAAACCACCGATAGGCAAAACTCGTCCACGTAATGTGATTTCTCCTGTCATTGCTACATCTTTTCTTACCGGAGTTGATGTAAGAGTGGATACAATGCTGGTAACCATCGCTACACCGGCTGATGGACCATCTTTTGGCGTTGCTCCTTCAGGAACATGTACGTGGAAATCAGTATTTTCAAAAACTTTCGGATCAATACCGTAATGTTCAGCACGAGATCTGACAAAACTGATAGCCGCATGCACTGACTCTTGCATAACATCACCTAATTTCCCTGTTAGCGTGGTTTTACCTTTTCCTGGAACACTTATTGCTTCTATCGAAAGTAATTCACCGCCAACTTCTGTCCATGCCATACCGGTTACAACTCCGATCAAGTTTTTATCTTCTAAACCGATACGCTTAAATTTTTTCGGACCTGAATATTTTTCTAAATTTTCGGTAGTTACATGGATATTTTTTATTTTTCCATCGCTTTCTTCGATTTCTTTTATAGATTTACGTACAATATTGGCAATTTCTCTTTCAAGTGCTCTGACTCCCGCTTCACGAGTATAATTTTGGATAAGCATCATTATGGCGTTGTCGTCAATAGTCAACTCTTTGCTTGAAAGCCCGCCATCTTTGCGGTTTTTTCCAATAAGGTGCCGTTTCGCTATTTCTAATTTTTCCATTTCAGTATAGCCGGATAATTTTATGATTTCCAAGCGATCCAGTAATGGAGTTGGCATATTGTAGCTATTCGCTGTCGCAACAAACATGACATCTGATAAATCATAATCTACTTCAATATAGTGATCATTAAAATTAGCGCTTTGTTCAGGATCCAAAACTTCCAGTAACGCACTAGATGGATCACCTTTCCAGTCAGAACCGACTTTATCTAACTCATCAAGCAAAAACAAAGGGTTAGATGATTTTGCTTTTTTCATGCAAGAAATTATTTTTCCAGGCATAGATCCGATATATGTTCTGCGGTGACCTCTGATTTCCGATTCATCATGCACACCGCCAAGGGACATCTTTACGTAATTTCGCCCAGTCGCTTTGGCGATAGATTTTGCGAGTGATGTTTTTCCCACTTCTGGAGGACCAACAAAACAAAGTACGGTTCCTTTTACTTTTCCTACTCTGTTTTGTACTGCCAAAAACTCAATAATTCTTTCTTTGATTTTTTCTAAACCATAATGATCTTGATCGAGAATTTTTTTTGCTTCTTTTAAATCTTTTTTTATTTTTGTTTTATGTTTCCAAGGAATAGTTATCAGCCAATCTAAATAATTACGTACGACAGTAGCTTCAGGCGACATGTTTGGCATATTTCTCAATTTTTTGAGTTCAGAATTAAATTTTTCTCTCGCTTCTTTTGAAAGTTTTATATTTTTTGCACGGTGCTCGAATTCCTTTATCTCATCAACAACTTCATCAGGATCTCCAAGCTCTTTCTGTATCGCTTTAATTTGTTCATTAAGATAATATTCCTTCTGGCTGCTCTCAATTTGTTTTTTGACACGAGTGCGTATTTTTCTTTCAACATTTATTACGTCAATTTCGGATTCCATAAAAGAGAGAAGTTTGTTAAAACGCTTGATTGTGCTGGTTTCTTCAAGAAGTAACTGTTTCTCTTTGATTCGCAAAACCATATGTGCGGATATTATGTCAATCAAATCATTTACTGATTCCATGGTTTTGGCCGCATTGATTATATCAGGGGATATTCTCCGATTTAGTTTGGCGTAATTCTCGAACATATCAATTGCGGTTCGTCGATATGCCTCAATTTCCATAACGTTTTCATCAGATTCAGGATTAAG
>JAFUZX010000208.1 GCA_017476405.1 Alphaproteobacteria bacterium
GTAAACACAAAATCCGCATACATAACAATTTCTGAAATTCAGCTAATCGAGCACATAGTTACGAGGGAGTATTGATCATGGCAACCAAATTCACATTTCCAAAATCACCGCAGATCGGAGACAGAATTGAGATTGTTTCAATATCCGAAAATAAACTTCCGATAAATTTAGTTGGAAATTCCGAAGCAGGAAAAAATTTGGTTTTGATTTTTCCAGATCAAGCTTACAGTGGGACAGCTGACGGAATAACGCCGATTGCGACGATTACGGAAAAAAACACTGTTTACACATTCAAATGCGTAACAGCAAAAGAAGTTCATACTTGGTTACTTGAAGGAACTTGTTTAAATCCAAAAATTAAGTTGCTCGAAAATCGAATCGATGCAATAGAAACAGCATTGGAGGCAATGGTCGGAGAATGATAACTCAAAATCGTTATTACAGATTGCCGAACAAAAATCATGATGTTGTTGATGACATCAATGACTTGCGCTCAACATTTGCAATGATCGATGGCGATGTAAAAAATACCGAAGAAAAAATTGAAGAATTATCGGAAACGGTTTCGGATTTAGAAAATCGAGCGGTTCATTGTTCAAACGCAATAGAAAATTCCGAGATACAAAATTTTTCCGCAAATCGCTATTTGGTCGTTAATCAAACTGGTAACGGATTCGAATGTTTGGACGGTGGCGGAGATGCCGGAGGGAAATTAGGCCAGTGTTCAATTAAAAAAACAGATAAAAATTTCGATACTGCATGGGGCAACATTTTAGAAATTTCGAAAAACGGAATGACAATTCAAGAAAATTCTGAAACAAGCCAAGCAAATGAAACTCATATTTTTTGTGATTCAGCAGAAATTAAAAACGATGAACAACTGCCGAAAGTAGAACTTACAAATTGTCAGGCTAAGTCAGACTTATGGTCAGAAAATAATTCATCTGTAATTTTTTGTGATGAAATTGAAAATATATCTGAAGAAATTCCAATCGCAACTCACGAAAATTTCGGATTAGTGAAAATCGGAAACGGTTTTACAAATGATGCAGGAACAATTGCAGTTCCGATAATTGAAAAAGCCACTAAAGAAAATTTTGGAATCATAAAAGTCGGTGATGGTCTAAAAAATAATTACGGAACAATTTCAAGAGACGAAATAAAACCCGCGACTTTTTCAAATTTCGGAGTCGTGAAGCTTGGAGAAAATCTTTCAATAAACCAAAACGGAGAAATGGAGATCGGTGACATGGCAAGCAACGCTACAATTTATAACTTAGGAAATGTAAAAATCTGCAACAACGGAATCATCGATTTAGAAGAACAAACTTTACAATATCGCATGTTCGTAACTGAAGATTTAGTTGTTCAATTCAAAACTGATTTTGAACCTTCTAATGATTTTTCTTTTGTTTTAGAAATTATTTCTGATGGAACTCATCTCGTGGCTTTAAACGAAAACTTAAATCCGAAGATGACCACGTTGCCAATTAATCGAGGCATTACAAAAATTTTTATTACAAAAAAATTAGGAGTTCCTCATTATGAGGTAGAAATTTCTCGACTTGATGCAACTGAACCAACATTGCTTACTCCCAATTATGGTGATGATATTAATTCCGATTTATGTGTAACGCATAACGGTTCGGATTGGTCGGCGCACGATCAACTAAAATCATCGACGGATAATGTAAATTTTTTCGGACGAGAATTTTATTTTGAATTTTCTGCGTTAGTTGTTGTCGATTACGTTTATTTCACTTCGCAATATTCAGATCAAACTCTCAGTGAATTTTATTTGAAGGCATCCAACGATAAACGAAATTGGACGACATTAATTTATAGAAAAAATGAAACAGTCAGCGGGAACATTTTCACTGAATTAAAAGGATGCTTTCGCTATTTCAAATTATACATTGGCTGGCAGAACTCAAATTATCCTCGTGCAATGCAACTTTGGGGAACGAAAATTGATAACAATGAAAGTGAATTATTTTTGTTAACTCCGAAGATGGCTTCCGATGTCACTTCATGGGGAAAGCTTACCTACAGCAAATTGTATAGCGGAAGCGCATCGGATCTTACGGATGTTTCACCTTCATCATCAATATATGTTCAGCAAAATCCCGATGATACCGAAGATTTAACTTATTGGATTAAATATGAATTTACAGAACCACAAGTTGCGAATTTTTTGGATGTCGCTGCTCCATACGATTATCTGGATCGAACAATGCGCTGGTATAAATTAGAAGGTTCGAATGATAATGAAAACTGGACTTTATTATTAGAAAGGCAATATCAGCGAGATTTTTATCGATATGAAACTCGCTGGCACGAATTCGAAAATACGACTGCTTACAAATTTTATAAATTAACATGCATTTCAAACAGCCGAGCTGACGGATATTGGCGGATTTCTCGCTTCAGATTATTTCGCAGAGATTCAGGAAAATGGAATTTTTACAGTAGCGTTCCGAATTTATCTTCCTCCAATCAAGATGGATACGAGACAAGCGCAAGTTCACAATATAATGATGGTCATGCTCCGTTTTATGCTTTTGATGGTGACAGTTCAACAAAATGGGCCTCAAGCGGAACAGGAACTCAATGGCTGCGAATCAAATTTCCGACAGCTACAATATGCAACATCGCTAAAATAACAAGTCGATCAGACGGATATTTAAACCAGACTCCGACAGAATTCGAAATTCAAGGGAGTAATGATAATGAAAACTGGAACACATTGTTATCTCAAAGTGGCGTTACTTGGTCTTCTACAGGAGAAACTCAAACTTTCGCTTTTCAAAATAACGAAACCGCATATTTATACTATCGATTGGTAATTACTGCAGATGGCGGAGGATCTGATTATTCTTTAGGAGAATTTTCGCTCGGAACGATAAAGAAAGAATACAAAAGATATTTGCATAAATACACTTATCTTGTTCCGACTTTAACGAGCAATACTTCTGTATCAGGTTATGTTGCAAGCGCATCATCAGAATACAGTAACGATGAAGGAGCTTGGCGCGCTTTCGATCGAACAGGAAGGCAGTGGACAACAAGAAATGGTACAAACAAAAATGTTGAACTAAAAATCACACTACCTCAAGCAACAAAATGCGATTTGATTATGATTAGAACTTCAGAC
>JAFUZX010000209.1 GCA_017476405.1 Alphaproteobacteria bacterium
ATTGAATAAACCGCTGTTGTTATCTCCGCAAGGTCTTGAATCAATCAATGCTGTAGAGTGGTTGCCGACTGAAACAGCTAATCCATTGAATTATGAGCTTCGAAACGACGTCGCTGTTATTCCGATTCATGGCTTGCTCACAAAACGAACAGAATTTTTTTCGTCTCAGATGAGTATGACTTCGTATGACGATATTTTTTCTGCGATTTCAGATGCGATTGACGATGAAAAAGTTGAAAGAATTTTGCTAGATATCGACAGTCCCGGAGGAGAAGTCGGCGGTCTTTTTGATTTAGTCGATTTCATTTATGACGTCAGAGAATGCAAGCCGATTTTTGCGGTCGCAAATGATTACGCATGTTCAGCAGCCTACGCTATAGCGTCAGCTACAAGTCATATTTTTCTAAATAGGACTTCTTGCGTCGGAAGCGTCGGAGTAACCGCAACACATTTAGATGTCAGCGAAGCCGATAAAAAAGCAGGTTTGAAATACACAACGATTTTTGCAGGTGAAAAGAAAAATGATTTATCGCCTCACGAGCCTTTGAGCAAAAATGCAATTTCGGATTTGCAAGAGGAAGTGAACCGTTTGAATGACATATTTATAAAGACAGTCGCGCGGAATCGTTATTTATCTGAGGACGTTGTTCGAGAAATGCAGGCGGCGACATATTTCGGAGAAAACGCGGTTAAAGCAGGACTTGCTGATGAATTGAGCAGCAACTCTTTTTATGACCTTAGGAAATACGGAGTCGATTTTGAAAATGTATCTAAGTTGAAAATGAAATGAGAAAAAATGACTGAAGATATTGAAAAAGCAGAATTAAACGAAGTTGAAAAATATAAAGCTGAGGTTTTGGAGATTACAAAGCTATGCAAAATTGCACATGCGGAAAACAAAATTTCTGAATTTATCGAACATGGCTTAAGTGCAGAGCAAGTGAAAGAGAAACTTTTGGCTTCTGTCAGCAACACGCAGCACGAAATCGTAAGTGCAATTTATCAGAAAGAAATGAATCAGGAAAATCCTGTCGTAGCGGCAGCAAAAGCTCGAATTAAATAGGAGAAAAACAAATGAGTATGGAAGAAAACAACAGACTTGGCGATCTTTTAAAATACGAAGCCGATAAAAATTACTGTCGAGAAGTGATGACCGTAGCGAGCGGACAAAATTTGAAAATGGGCGCAGTTGTCGGCATCAAATCAGCAACTGATGAAATAAAAATAGTTTCATTTTCAGATGAAGAAACAGACGGAAGTGATTCTGCGTTCGGAGTTTTACTTGAAGATGTTGATGCGACTTCAGCGGCGAAAAAAACTCTCGTCATTGCTCGTGATGCGATTCTTGCAAGTGATTATGTCGTATTTCCTGCGGATTCAACGGCCGATCAGAAAAAGAAAATCACAAAAGATTTGGAAAAGCGCGGAATTGTAATTCGCAAATCAGCTTAGAAGGAGAAAAAATGATGATAAATCCATTTGAGTCAGACGTATTTAGCATGACTTCCCTGACGGAGTCAATCAACATCCTTCCGAATAATTACGGAAGATTGGAAGCTATGAACTTGTTTCCGCAAAAATCTGTAAGAACGAGAAATATTGCGGTTGAGGAAATGAACGGCGTTTTGAATTTGCTTCCGACACAGATTCCCGGAGGCAATGCGACAGTTGGCACTCACGGAAAAAGAAAAATGCGTTCGTTCACGATTCCTCACATCCCGCATGACGATGTTGTTTTACCTGAAGAAGTTCAGGGCATTCGCGCTTTTGGCTCTGAGACGGAATTGCAAGCAATGGCGAATGTCATTACCGATCATCTTCAAAATATGCGAAACAAACATGCAATAACTCTCGAACATCTTCGGATGGGCGCATTAAAAGGAAATATTCTCGATGCTGACGGAAGTACTTTATATAATTTGTACAATGAATTTGAGATAACTCCGAAAACCGTAAATTTTGCTCTCGGAACCGCAGGAACTGACGTGAAAAAGAAGTGCCTCGAAGTCGTTCGGCACATCGAAGACAATCTTTGCGGAGAATTTATGACAGGCGTTCATTGTTTGGTTTCACCTGAATTTTTCGATGCATTAACTTCTCATGCAAAAGTAAAAGAAGCTTATGAAAGATGGCAGGAAGGCGCAGCTCTGCGAGATGATATGCGCTCAGCTTTCACTTTCGGAGGAATTACTTTCGAAGAATATCGAGGACAAGCGACCGATCCTGACGGAAATGTCAGACGCTTTATTGCTTCAGGCGAAGGACATTGTTTCCCTGTCGGGACATCCCAAACTTTCGTGACATATTTCGCCCCTGCCGATTTCAATGAAACCATCCCCCTTCTGCCAAACAACTAGTAACTAACTCCCTTCTGCGCTTTTTTCTATGTGATCTCTCAGTTCTTCAAAAATTTTTTGAGGAATTTCAAAATCAATCCCTTTCAGTTCCTTTTCTAAATCTTCAAAACTCTTCGCAAAGTTGACTCTATCTTCAACCATATGCTCAAGACGCTCCTTCGTTACTGAGGAATTTGCCTCACTTCTACCTATGCAGGGTGAATAACTTGAACTAGATAAAAGACGATTTGCAAACAATAAACTCCCATTATCTTCCCAAGATTCATTACCCATCTTGTAGTAATATTCTCCCAGGCTACGAGCTACTCTATCTATTTCCCTAGAAATATCATTGCTAAAAAATCTAATCTCACCTTCCTCGTTAAATTCAGCACCTCCATATCGGTTCAGAAAAGCATCTGCCTGAACTGAAGTCGTCCTGATTTGTTTCAATTCACTTATCAATTGAGAAGGAGGATAACCGTCCTTCTTCGCTTTATCCAAAATATTAAAGAAGACTTTTCCCGAATCCATGGCTATAGTCTCAAAGCACAACAAAAATACCATCCAAAAACATTTACTCATTTTTTTTCCCATAAACAATTCATTAAAATCCTTTCCAACTAACAAAATCCTCTATGTAAAGGCTATTATCTGAACAAATTTTAAAACCTTGTCTTTCAGCTTCTACCCTCAATACACGAACTAACTCCACAGGAACATTAAAAAAACGCTTACTAATATGGCTACATCTTCCCATACATTTCAATTTGCTAACTACATACGCCCCCTCACTGTATCGATTATAACACAACTTCCCTTCCTTTACAGTAATTCCTGTGATATTTTGAAATTCGTTAAATCCCGTAAATATTCCAGGAAGTTCTAAAATATATGTTGAATCCACTCGTAACTCTCGAAGAAAAGGAATAATCTCATCAACCCCTTCTCGAGTATCAGAGTTTAAAACAATCATAAAATGATGGCTCATTTCATGGAAAAGGGCAAAGTCAGAAGAGAAAGATCTTACCTTAGGACGACAAGAATGGACAAAAGGATTTCTAGCATCCGTACCTATAAAACTTCCTAAACAAGTACCTTCGAAACAGTACGCTGAAACTGGCGACAAGTTCAAGCGTATTAAGGAAGTACGCCCAGAAGAATCGTACAAATAACTACTTCTATCGCCTAATTCAATAGTCAACATCCTTTCTCTTAGCAACGGTAGCACACTTTCGATAGAATTGGCGACCGACTCATTCCAAAATAGATTAGAAAAATAAACCAAGGAAACAGGATCTTCTGTAAAAACACCTTTGGTTAAAATATCACTTGGCATAGATTTTAAATCAAACACTACGGGACTTGTCTTTAACCCAAGTAAGAGAGAGCGAGTAACCTTAGGGGCAATAATATCGAGGAAACTTTTGTTTTTCACTCCTAAACACGAATACATATACACTATTCTTTTTGCTTTTTCTACTTTCTGTGAAAGACTGACAGATTTTATGCTAGAAATAGTTTTTACAAGGCTATGAAGAGATGAAGCACACATCGAATATGGAACGATCATTGCAATCATGGTACGAAGCATATCGAATCCAATCATATTACTTGCCATATCAAGTAGACTCTTCTGAATTGCAACACTTAACTTATCTCCGTTTCGACAAGCTAATTTAAATTCAGAAACCAGCTCATTTACCGAAACATTTTGCATTTTATTAAAAACTTTAAGTTCTACAGACGACATCTCCAACGGATATTCCTCCATAGAATGACAAGAAAATCCAAAAATAAAAAAACACAAACTTAGGTATCACATAAACACCTCTTCATGATACTATAAATTACAATCTATGATATAGATCATAAACCTTATTATCAATTTAAAATTGTAGCAATAAATTTGATTCATTTAAACTCTTTCAATTGTGCGGTGTCTCCGGAAATTGTGAGTGGAATTTCCAGAGATTCATTCAAACCTGATTTCGATCCATATATTTGTTGGCTCATTGAATGGTCTCATGAGTTCCATGCAGGAAGTTCAGTTTGGAAAGAATCAGGCTTACCGCCTCACGTTTTACATATTAATAATGAGGTGATTTCATGATTGAAAGTTTTGCGTTTTCGGAAGTTGTAAGAAAGTTAGCGAACTTAATTCGTCTCGGAAAAATTTCTGAAGTTAACGGCGCGCAAGTGAAAGTTCAAATCGGCCGAGTAACAACGGGCTGGCTGCCAATTATTTCAACTGCGAGCGAAACGACTTCATGGATTCCGATTTCAAAAGGCGAACAAGTCGTTGTTTTTTCACCTTACGGAGAAAGTGCACAAGCATTTGTTTTACGTTCGATTCATTACAATAATTTTTCTGCGCCCGATGATAAAAATTCGGCATCGTTCAAAACGAAAGCAAATATAAAAGTCGACAGCGATCAAAAAATTTCTGCAAATACCAAAAACGGTTTTGAGTTTTCTTCGGGAAATACGAATTTCAAAATTTCAGACGGAACTATCGAGCTTTCTTCAGGCGATGCACATATAAATATGTCTTTCAACTCGATTTCGCTATCGACTGGAGATGCGAATGTCCAAATTTCGTCTTCGGGAATCCAGCTAAATTGCGGTTCTTCAACAATCGATGTCGGCAGCGGAAATATTTCGCTCAGTTCGGGTTCGATTACAACGAATCCGCTGATTTGCAAATGTGCAGGAGGTCTGTAAATGCGTGGAATGAGTAACAAAAACGGAGGATATTTGAACGATCTTGAGCATTTGAAACAGTCGATTATTGATATTCTTACAACTCCGATTGGTTCAAGAGTGATTTGCCGAGATTATGGATCAAATTTGTTTCAACTGACAGATCAACCTATTAATAGAGACCTTTTTC
>JAFUZX010000210.1 GCA_017476405.1 Alphaproteobacteria bacterium
AAGTTTTAAAAAAAATCCCTGTAGAAAAAGCAAAATGTGGGCATATTATCGCAAAAGCCGCTTTGGAAGTCGCAACTGTCGCAGATACAATTGCTTCCACAAATGTTTCTACACCAATAAAGTCAATTCCAATCGACCCTCCTACTCTATCCATGGTCTTCTCAATAAATGACTCACCGTTAAACGGAAAAGAAGGCAAAAAATTAACCTCAAGAATGATTTGGGATAGATTACAGAGAGAAGCTGAAGGAAACGTATCCATAACCGTAAAACGTGGTGAAGAACAAGATTCATTTGAAGTCGCAGGACGAGGAGAATTACAACTCGGTATTCTTATAGAAACGATGCGGCGTGAAGGTTTCGAACTCTCAATTAGTCGCCCACATGTTCTCTATAAAGAAGAAAATGGCCAAAAATTAGAGCCGATCGAAGAATTATACATCGATGTAGATGATGAATTTACCGGAATAGTCGTTGAAAAAATGACCTTAAGAAAAGGAAATATGATTGATATGATTCCATCCGGTGCCGGGAAAACCCGTATCAAATTTTTGATTCCGACACGTGGCCTAATCGGATACCATAACGAATTTCTTACTGATACACGTGGCAGCGGTATTATGAACAGATCTTTTTATGGATATGAACCGCATAAAGGTACAATCGAAGGTCGTATAAGAGGTGTTCTCGTCTCAAATTCCAATGGGAACGCAATCCCGTATGCTCTATTTTTCCTCGAAGAACGTGGTACATTATTTATAAATCCGGGAGATCCTGTTTACGAAGGAATGATTATAGGAGAGCACTCCAAAAGCAATGATTTAGATGTAAATCCGACAAAAACAAAACAATTAAGTAACATGAGAGCTGCTGGAAAAGATGAAAATATTAAATTATCTCCTCCAAGAGTAATTTCATTAGAGCAAGCTTTATCGTATATTCAAGATGATGAGCTTGTTGAGGTAACTCCATCATCAATCAGATTGAGAAAACGATATCTCGATCCGATTACAAGAAAGAAAATGAGCAAATTAGATAAATGAATATTTCCTCTGTAGTAAGTGATTTTGTAAAAACATACAGCGATCCAAAAAAAACATCCAGATTATTTATCGGTTTTTCATGCGGTGTACCTTTTCTTCTGACACTTACTATATTGGACCTATGGCTTAAAGATTGTGGGGTATCTAATACAGCAATCGGTCTTTTTACATTAATACATTGCCCATATACTCTCAAATTTCTATGGGCTTTATTCATAGACCGATTCAATTTCCCTTACCTTTCTAAAAAATTCGGGCATAAAAAAGGTTGGGCTCTTGCTAGTCAGTTGCTTTTGTTTGTCGGATTAAGCGGAATGGCATGCACAACTCCGCAAACAAGCTTATACGGTATAATAATATGCGCATCGATTGTCGCTTTTGCTGACGGATGCCAAGATATGTCGCTGTACACTTATCAAGTGCAAAGCGCTAGATCTCAGCAATTCGGTCCGATAGCAGGAATCTTCATGGTCGGATATAAAACCGGCATGTTTCTGTCTAAAAGCGCATCTTTGTATTTGGCGCATTACTTTGGTTGGAATATTGCGTATATAATAATGGCATTTACAATATTTGCCTGCACATTTTTCATATTAAAAATAAAAGAACCAAAAGAACCGAAAAATATCCCTCTAACATTCACCGGAAATCCTGATTTCTTAGCTGTAGTAAAAAATTCTTTTGCTGAATGTCTTATCATCCCTTTCCAAAAATTCATGGAAAAAGAAAACTGGCAAACACTCATATGGCTTATTATTCTTTTTCGAGCTGGAGATACAATAGCGCAAAAAATGGCTAAACCATTTTTCGTTGATATCGGTTTTTCTATGCTGGAAATCGCTAATGTTGTGCAGGTATTCGGAACAATTGCTACATTAATAGGCGGAATTCTCGGAGGATTTCTCGTAAAACAGAAAAATGTAAAAGTCGCTATGCTTTATACAGCAATATTTCATGCGATCGCATGTCTTTCATACGTAGCGTTATCTATCATAGGATACGATCTATACATGCTTTATTTTGTTTCATTCACAGAGAATATTACAGGCGGAATGATGAGTACCGCATTTATCGCTTTTTTGTATACCCTATGTAATAAAAATCATTGTACAACACAATACGCCCTTCTTTGGGCTTTCTATGACCTTGGAGGAGCTATTTGCAGAATAACATCCGGAATAGCCGCTGATCTGCTTGGATGGACTAATTTCTTCATATTTTCGGTTATAATGTTTATACCGGGTATAATGCTGATTCATAGTGATATAAGAACAGAAGAACACAAATCTTTCTATTCAAAAATAAAACTTTTAAATATAAAAAATAATAAAAAATAAAAAATTAACTTTTTCTTAACTATTTTATGTTAGAATGATGTTTTATAGATGTAGAAATATCTATTTCATAAAGTATCAATGGTTATCTTTTTATTTTCAGTAAAATCGTAGTTATTGTCAATAACACAAAGCCTCGGTTGATCCAACCTACGGCAATTTGAAGGCTTTGTTTTTTTAACAAGAGGAGAAAAACCATGAAAAGCTTAAAAAAATGTTTCTATTGTTGTATTGCTATATTATTTGTTTGTAACGGTTCAGCTATGAACCATAATCGCAGTAGTAGCATGATACTTCAACCGTTAAAAAAATTATCCGGCAATGATAGTACTGTATCGCTGCAACCAATAAGGCTCTCAGAATCTGAGTCTCTATCGGATCTTACTCAAGTTATCGGAAAAAATAAAGCTGACGTATCTGTTCCTTTTAGCCCAAAAGAAGAATTTACGTTCAGTTACGCAAACGAATATGAGGAATCATCAGACGATGATGAAATTGATTCCACATCTTCATCAAGCAGTCCTTATAACATAAGTCTAAGTAGATTATTCTCTACACCTAAACCGCCAGTCAAAATAATATTATCTATAGACGGTGGAGGTAGTCGAGGTATTATCCCATTATTCTATGTCAATGAATTAAGCAGAAGACTCGAAAAAGAATTTGGAAATAATATCAGATTACCAATTGATATGTATGCGGGAACTTCTGTAGGAGCTCTTATTGCTACCGCTACAGCCATGGGAAAACAACATGAAGTCCATGAACGTTATTTTTCCATAGTAAATCAAATTTTTTCATATAAATGGTGGAAATGGCCATTTACAAAAATTTTCCTGGGATATACATATGAACCAGACGGACGAGCTGCGGCAATCAGGGAATTAGTAACTCCAGAAAATGAAAAAGAGATAGAATCCGATTTAATTATTCCATTTTGTTCAGCAAAAACTCATGACATATTCAAATACAGAAATTACGCAAATGATAAAAGGTTTTCATTATTCGATGCGTTAATGTCATCAAGTGCCGCACCGACATATTTTCCACCTCATGTCTTTACCGGTTTAGATAATGAGCATTATGAAGGAACTGATGGCGGAATTTTCGCAAATCATCCTGGAGCTATAGCCTTAGATGACGCATTTATAAGATATCCCGGATCTCGATATATCATGATATCTATAGGAACAGGCCAAGCTAGCGCATCCGGAAATACAACAAAAGGACGCAATTTAATAAGCTGGGCTCAAAAAATATCCGACTTATTTATGAACCTTCAAAGCAAAAAAACAGATGATACTCTAATATCTATAGCTGGAAATCATCACACCGAAACATTTCGATATATTAGAATTAATCCGACTTTGGACCGTGATGACTATATCACTGATGGAACATCGACAGCTCATCTGGAACGCTTGGAAATGATCGCTAGACAATCTATAGAACCGGGAGGAAGCGAAAAAAGAAAATTTGAAGAAGTATTTAATATTCTCAAAGGACGATTGGATTATTAATTACTAACTGAAAAAATAAAATGAAATTATGATTTTCAACAATCCTTAATTTCAAAAAACAGTAGTTATTATTCTGGATTTTTCGAAAAAACGGCGGAATGAAAATAAAATATAAAAACTAAAATTTTTTCTTCCGCTGTTTTTTATAATACACTCACTGTGTCTTAACTTTTTGCGCGATTAGTTTTGATATATTGCCTTATATATCTCATCAAATACCTTAAATCTAACATCATACTTCTTAGCGAACACAGGAATTCCTTTCGCAGCAAAAGCGCCTTCCGCCAAAGCACCTTTCCAATTGCTCAAAGCGCCGCCATTTGCGAGATATTCTCCGAAACGCCCGTTCCTCGATTGCTCACTAGTACATGTTAAAATAATATCTCCGATTCCGCCCAACGAAAAAAAAGTATCCTTCTTGCCTCCCATCGCTTTGGCCAACGATATCATCTCTTCAATACCTTCAACAATAAATTTAGCAATAAAATTATTCCCGAGCCCGGTTCCTCGCTTCATACCGCATCCTATAGCCAAGATATTTTTAAACGCACCGGCTATTTGCAAACCTATATAATCATCAAGTGGCTTTATTTCACATATCTCAGACGAAAGCCCACAAGCGATATCCATCGCCAACTTCATATTTTTGCTTGCCAAGTTAACCCCAAACGGTAGTCCTCGAACTACCTCAGTTGCAAATGAAGGCCCGGAAAACACCAAAAACTCATTATCAATAATATTCGTAACCATTTCACTAATCAGACAAGCATTTTCCGTATCCAACCCTTTTGAACATAAAATAACTGGAACTTTTATCGAATTCTCCTTTATTAAATTACAAACCTTAGCAACAGCACCAACCGGAACCGTTATAAATATCAACTCAGCATCTTTTATTGCAGAATAATCCTTCATAAAGCATGAAAGTGTGTCACTTAAAACAGTATCTCCTAAAACCTCATTAACATGCTTCTGATTTATATTGTTCATTATTTCTGCAGAATCAGTAATAAGCGAAATATAATCGACTCGAGAACTCAAACTTTGAGCAATAGCTGTTCCATAACATCCTGCGCCAATAAAACCTATTTTCTTATAAAAATTACAACTCATAACAACACCAACAAAAAATACACATAACACTTATATTCTATATAAATATACTTTATACTTTATTAAGATCAGATTAACAGGTATATGAACGTATGCAAATATTTAATAAAATTTTCAGTTTTCTGAAGGATAATATATAATCAGTCTTTCATACAATATATTTTATCGTAAAACAGATACAAATTCCTTCTTATCTGCATATTAATCTATCAGATAAACAAAAAGATCACTTATATAACATGCTTGTCTTATTAATTCCATATTTAGTTAGCTCTATTCTCATATACCCTAAATTTTCCTACGCACAAATTTTTCAAGAGATATTCTCTTTAATATGCGTATATCTCGCAATTTTTTTCTGGTTTATGGATAAAATTTCAAATGTCTCAAGATACAGAATCACCATCGGAGTTACAGCATGTTCCATACCAATCTTTTTCGCTAATAATACATTTTCTGTAGCTGTTGTTAGCCTATGCTTTATGATTTTTATAGAATTCGTTTGTATTGAATACATTAACGGTTGCTTCTTGTTTTCAAATAAAATCCCTGCGTATGTTGTTTGCGACACATATTCAGAAGCTGAGTTAATAATAAAAGCTCTAAGAAAAGAATATAAACTACTTAAAATCATCACATTAAAAAATAATGAAGAA
>JAFUZX010000020.1 GCA_017476405.1 Alphaproteobacteria bacterium
GGCGTGATTATGTAGGTCGTTTGTGCACTGATCGGGTGAACGTCCGTGTCTCCCGAAACATTGCAAAATTTGAGCTCCGGCTTTGACGCTCCGCCCTGGACCGTCACGTGCAGCTCGCCGTCGCCCTGGAAGCAGATCCAGTTCTCGCCGTTGTAGTTGGCGAGGTAGATGCCGACGTTGTTGATGAGGTCAGTGTAGGTGAGCGGGTTTACTGTTATCGGAGTCGTGGATTGGAGAGTTTTTGTTAGGTTTGGAATTATATATGAAATCCACATGTTGCTATCACTAGCTGATTTTGGACCTATTTTCATTCTGATTTTATTGCTGTAGTATGATGTGCTGTTAAACGATAGTATGTCAATTTTATTTTCATATTCGGTATATATTGTATCATAATTTCCACTGTTATTGTAAATACTTACAGGTATATTTGGGCGACCATCTGTCCAAAATTTACAATTCCCTGTTATTCCGTAAATGTCCATAATATGGTAACAATTTGTAAACCACCATGAATGGTTGCCATCTCCGATATAATATTGATATTCGATATCTTGGATGCACGGATCTCTGAATAATCTTAATATTATGTTATAATTTTCATTATAAACGCTTTGATAAGAACAACTCATATTAAACATGTTGTTTGGAGAACATTCCCCTGAAGTTATTGTCGAAACCGTTCCATCATTAAGTATTAATGGTCTTTTATTACTAGAAGACCATCCATACATTCCATTGTAAATTCTGAGTATTTGATTATTTAAAATACAATTTGTAATAGTTGCGTTTGATAAAGAATAACGCACTTTTTTTACACTAAGATTGTGCTCAAAATTTTTACCTACAGTACTCATTCTCGTACTTCCTACTGTCCCCCCGCTAAATACAAACGTCTGCGTTCCAGATACGGGTTGCGCTGTGTCGAGGCTGATTGACGTCCCAGAAGTGCTGTCTTTTCGCACGTCATATGTGCTCCCGATGTTGTCGCTGTAGAACGTAATACTTCCGCTTCCACCGCTGCTGGAAGAAGCTCCGTCTGCCGGTGCGACTACCAATTTTATCGTGCCCTTGTGCGGGAAAGTCAGGTGTCCTCGGCCTGATCCTTGGTAATAACTGTTGGAATAAGAAATGTTTGCGTTGTTTGTTGTTTCATATTTCAGAATTTTCTTCGGTCCCGCAATTGTTCCGTTGTATGCGCTGCCGTCTAGGAACTTTTTGGATGTGTCGGAGTAGTTGATGGAGAAGTCGATTTTGTCGGATTCGGTCATGGGGATTTCGGCGGCGTCGTTATCAAATCCGAGATAGGTCAGCTCTCCGGGTTCGAACCAGTCGGGTTTGTTCACGAGCAGGATTATGGCCTTTTTTCGACCGGAGGTTGTCTTGGACGGTCTCGAAAGGACAGCGGAGTCCCCTGTTCCGGCGGTTGTCGACACGCTAGGGTTGTTTGTCCAGCTCTGGAACATGTTGTTCGCCCATTCGAGCGGCAAAAACACGAAATTTGAGACGTTGTAGATGTCGTAAATCGGAAAAAGGGCATTGCACATCTCGTAAATTTTCACCAAATCCGCCGTCGGCTCGATGATGTAATACGGATTCGGCAAGAAGTGCGTACACTTTCTCTCGCAGCGCATTGACAGCATATTGGCGTACCCGCCGTAGCACGGATTCAGGTTCATTCGCAGATATTTGTACGATGCTCCGCTGCTCGGACTGGTTGTGTTCAGCAAAAGCCCCGAAAAATACTGATTGCTGCCGTAATTTCCATCTGTAGTTGCCGTTCCCGCACGAAACATTATCGGACAGCCCGTAAGCACGCTGCCCCAGTAGTATGGCGTGTCGGTCGTCGGCAAAGTCAGCCCCGATCCTGATGCCGAGGTCTTGTAGACCTGCGTGAGTGCTGCGTCCTTGACCCCGCTCGTGCCGTAGAGACAGGCGCCGATAATTTTTTGAACGCTTGTCGCCGTGTTGACGAATTTCGGAAACGCTACCGTCCAGGTTGTGGCCCGCTCGAGCGGAATTGACAACTTCCCCGAGTATGGAATCAGCGACATATACACGCCACGAGTGTGGTACCAATTATCCTTGACGAAATTTTTCAACGCTTGACCCATCTGATATATCGGCGTCGATTTTGCGTCTGACGGAATGGTGTAGTTAGTGACGTTGTAATAGTACGGCGTTCCCGCTGTGTCAGAGGCTGCGTCACGATTGTTCGCATTGCAGGCCGCTCCGTTAACAGGCACGGCAAGAACTATGTCGACATTGCACTGCGCAGGCGTGGCGCAAGCCGTCTGATTATCAGTCGTTGCCTTGATTTTGTCGCCGTAAACCTCGATTTTGACGTAATTGCTCGCAACTCGAGTCGTGTAAGTGCCGTTCGATTTTGCGTAACTTGAGTTGTAGCTTGAACTCTGTGTTAAATGAGTGGTTGAAATGTTGCTCGAGCTGTAATTTCCAAACGAGGTTGACGATGTACTCGGCAAATTATAGCGCGGATAAGAATAACTGTTGCTTGCGGCATAAAAATAAGTGTCGTTCGGATATGATGAATGATCTGTGTAAGAATAGTAAGGATGCGGTTCGATACAGATGTCGTGCTGATTCAGGCTGAAATTGGTGACGCTGTCAAATTTGCTCGAGCGATTGGCCGGCGCTGTCGCTTTGTCCACAACCAGCCATTGCATATAGTACGGATTGCCTCTCCCGGAAGACTCGTAGAAGTAGTGCTGCGGAAAATAAAGGGTGCTCGAGGTGTACGAAACGGTTTTCAGCGACGGCTGCAAATTTTCGACGGCGTTGCCTTTGTAATCGCGAATGTTCATGCCCGGAATCGCTGATCCCACAGCGGTTAGCTGGTAGCACGGATTGGCGTTGTAAACGGCGTCGGCGACTTTGTAGACGCCTTCACGCTGCTGGCCGAGCGTCAGGCCCGGATTCCAGTTTTGCGCCACTGCCAGAGCCGCTTCACGAGCGCACCGCTTCTCGATTGTCGAAACGTCAACACTGGTGGCGCCTTTTTTGAGGATGTTGTCCTTGAGCTTGAACATCTGCTCCGAATATTTTACGCCCAGCAACACCACGGGGATAAATGCCGCAACCAAAATCAGAACATAGCCGGAATTTTGCCGATTCGGTCGCAAAAACAAGAATTCTTTGAGAAAAAGGCCGATGTTGTGCAACCTCCGATTGTTGCAAGACTTTTTAATCGAAATTCCCACAACGTCAGCCTTTTTGAAGTAATAAACGTGGAATATAAGCAATAACAACAGGGATGCCGCAACCGCCGGTAAAACAAAAGCGCTCACGCACGCAAAAATCACGCCGCAAATAAACATCAGCGAAGAAAATTTGTGAAATTTTTTTGGGGTTATCAGATTAAAAATTTGAAATTTATCGATCTTTTTCGGATTTAATTTTGGACAACTATGGAAATTCCCACAATTATCCTTTCGAGAAAGCGCTACCCCCCCCCGTCAATTTTTATTTGACAACAAGTGCCATTGTCTATACCTGTGTCTCGCATCACAGATCTCCTGATTATTGCTTCATTTCTCTGATATACCACATCATCCTTAATATTTCGTTAATCCGTGCTCACTTTTTCGTTTATTTTTTATTACGCAACTAGATTTTTTCCTGATAATGAACCATTTGGTAGTTCATATAGTTTCGCAACCATATTATCAACAGTTGATAATATTTTTAATTTGGAATTAACAGTAGCAGTTTCCGTAGGAGGCAGGATATATGAGGATTTAAGAGATGTCTATTCTTCAATATCGCCAGCGAAGATTGTCTGGTATCGAAATAATCTTATATGTTGCGTCTTTTCACATAAACTTGAAAAATAAAGTGATTTTTCGTACATTCTACAAATAGAAGCAGAATAAGAAATCTCAGTATGGAACAGAAATTATCATCGTCAATAGATTTATCCACTCTAAACGCCAATTTCGCTTCTGGACCTTGTGCTAAAAGAAAGGGATGGATGAATCCCGGACGTGAGTTGCTTGGGCGGTCACATCGTTCACAAGACGGATTGGAAAGGATTCAGCAAACTATTCAATTAATAAAAAAAGTCTTGCAAATACCTGATGAATATTTAGTTGGTTTTATTAGCGGTTCAAATACAGGGGCAATGGAAACGTTGCTGTGGACATTACTTGGAGAACGAGGCGTTGATACTTTTGCGGGTTGTGTCTTTGGAAAGGCGTGGACACATGACATAGTAAACGAGCTGAAATTAAAGGATGTTCGAATTTTTGAAAGTCAGTTTCCGAATTTATGCAAAACAAATGAGATTGATGCTGATCGAGATTTGGTTTTTTGTTTAACTTCAACGACATCAGGGGCTTCATATAAAAATCTTGATTGGATTAGTGATAATCGAAATGGATTGACAATATGTGATGCGACATCTTCTGTTTTTTGTCACAATATATATTGGGGAAAATTAGACGCTACCGCTTTTTCATGGCAGAAAGGTATAGGAGGAGAAGCCGGAATCGGAACGATTGTAATTAATCGACGCACAATTGCTCGCCTGGAATCTTATCAACCTAGTTGGCCAATTCCTCGAATTTTTAGAATTGCGTCTAATAAAGAAGTGAATTTTAAGATATTTGAAGGTTGTACGATAAATACACCGTCGATGATGTGTATGGAGGATTTTTTTGAAGCTCTTGCATGGGCGGACAGCATAGGAGGATTGAATTCTCTTGTGCGGAAAGTTGAAGAAAATTACGTTTGGGTAAGTCAATGGGTAGAACAGCAAAGTTTATTCCGTTTTTTGGTAGATGAAAACGAACGAGCGCATAATATTGCGTGTTTTGTTATAAACGATGAGAGATATCAAGCACTTTCTAAGAAAAATAAATGGGATTTATTAAAAAAAGTTGTCAAGATTTGCGATGAAGAAGGTAGTGGGCATGATTTTTTGGGACATATAGCGACAGAACCGCATTTACGAGTTTGGATCGGTCCAACAATAGATATTGCGGATATAGCGCATTTTCTGCCACGTATGGAAAGAGCATGTCGCATAATATTGAATGATCTTAGGTGATGGTACAGATGGATGGCAATACGGATTTCTCAAATAATTGATTCTGAAGCGGCTGTAAGGGATTTTTTAAAAAAGATAGCGATAGATATTGAATCAGCAAATTCGGATGAGAGTTTTATTGCTGTTGATACAGAGTTTATAAGGGAAAACTCGGATGTACCATTGCTATGTCTGATACAAATCGCAACGCATACACAGTGTTTTGTAGTTGATCCATTTGCTATAGATATCAGTTTTTTAAATGATATTTTCGCAAACGAAAGTATTCTTAAGGTATTTCATTCCGCAACGCAAGATATTGACGTCTTATATCACGCAAATATTGGTGTAAAGAATGTGTATGATACTCAATTGTATGAAATGCTTCTGTCGACAAAAGAATTTATAAGCTATAAATCAATAGTCGCTAAATATTTAAATAGAACGTTAAATAAGAATTATGTTATTAGCGATTGGTCTAAGAGGCCTCTTAGTAAAAAGCAGTTACAATATGCTGTCGGTGATGTAATTCATTTGCGTGAAGTATATAAATTACAAATACAAAAACTACATGATGTTAAGCGGGAGAATTGGCTTCAATCAGAAATGAAACAGCTGGAGAACTTAGGCAGAGAGCTGATATCAGATAAGAAAAATGCTGAAATAACCAAGCAATTATTTGCGTGGATTGAAAATAGGTCACGTGAGCGAAATATTGATTCACAAAGCATTGCTGATGAACGGACAATAAGGCGTATATGTAAAAAAGGGCGAGTTTATATTCAAAAAATGCTGAAATATCGGGGATTAATTAACGAAGATTTCAGAGATTTTTTGCTTTTTGCAAAGGAAGTTGTACCTGAAGATATTTTTGAAAATCCGAAGCATAATTTGACGACTCAGTCGCTTAAATTGATTTTGAGAATATGTGCGGAAAAGAACAATATTGCGCCTATTATAATCGCAAATATGGATGAACTTGCGGACTTTGTTCATCATTATGAAAAGAAAGATTCTGATAATGACGGTAAAGAAAATGATAGTAATGACGGATCAAGCAATGTTTTTCAATCACAACTTATTAAAGGATGGCGGGGAGAGATTTTCGGCAAATATGCTCTGGATTTTCTAAAAGAACAGATATCAATAGAAATAAAAAATGGAAATGTGGAGTTTTCAAAACGATGAAAAATATTATAGCGATTACAGCATGTTTAAAAAGATGCTCAATTGCAATATCTTATGATGGAAAAATTCTTCAAAAAAATGAAGATGTTGATGCTGCCGCAAATTTAGCTTTTCTGACACAACGATTGTTCGAGGAAAATGAAATCGATGTGAGAGGTATCGAAGGAGTAATAACGGCATCAGGACCGGGTTCATTTACAGGAATACGAACAGCGCAAAGTTTTGCAAAGGCAATAGCTTTTTCCTTGGAAGCCCCATCCGCTTCTGTTTCATATTTTGAGGTTGCGGATAGATTGAAAGGAAATAGAAATCAGAACAGATTAATTGCTCTAAAAGCGGATAAAAATCAGGTTTATTTTAAAAAAATCTGTAAGGAAAATTGTAAGGGCGATATTGATAAGTATGTTGGGATATCTTCGTATGAAAATATTCAAAAAATAGCGGATATCAATTCAGAAATTATGCTGATAGGTGATGCGATTGATGAGGTTTTATCTCATATCGCTGATTATGTAATAGATTTCCAAAAAATCGAAGACATTAAAAATGCGGCTAATTTGCTTAACTTAGAAGATAGAATTACAGAGAC
The DNA here is from genome assembly GCA_017476405.1 of Alphaproteobacteria bacterium. Taxonomy (GTDB): domain Bacteria; phylum Pseudomonadota; class Alphaproteobacteria; order UBA3830; family UBA3830; genus BNWE01. Next base: position 6,825 of record JAFUZX010000020.1, read on the forward strand.
CTCAGTGATTCAACCATTGTATATCAATTTAATGTGAGTAAAAAATTCCCTGAAGCATGAATGTGAGAGGGGACGTCCAATAAAAAGAAATGAATATTAATCTATCTATTTGATTTTAGTTACCAAGACTTTACCAAGGCTTGAAGAACCAGAATCCGATGAACTTCTTTGATTTTGTTCCGCTTTACTATCTAAAAATGCTTGTATTTTTTTTATTTTCATTCACTGTGTTGACATCTTTATCTTATCTTTATGAGCTGGCAAAAGTTGAAAAGCATTCTTTGCTAGAGTTAGATTATTATAATAATTAGTTATATAACTTTGCCCTTCAGAATATGTTGCATTTGCTTAGAAAATTTTTCTTCAGAAGAATGAATAATGAAAGCGGGATTGATTTTTACTTCACTGTGACTTCCTTTTATACCTTGGACAACTATTCGTATTGCTTTATCATTAGGTTTTGCGAATATCGGAGTTATTATAATATTTCCAAGTTTGTTTCGTACGGCGAAAAGGATTTCATCCAATCTGGAGGAGGTATGTATCATAGAGAACGTACCTTTGTTTTTTAGTAATTTCAGGCAGCAAGAAATCCATTTTTCTAATTCAATTGTTTCAAAGTTCGCCAGTAATTTTTTATCCGAAATTCTATGTGATTTTGTGGGAAAAAACGGTGGATTAGTGACAATATGGTCGAATGATTCATTGTTTCGCATAGTTTCTATCGCAATATTTTGAATATCTATATTCAAACCGTTTTTTATTGAATTATATCGACACAATTCGCACATTTTTTCATCGATATCAATTGCCGTAATTTTGAGAGACGGATTTTGTGATTTTAAAATAAAGGAAATTGTTCCAACACCGCATCCGACATCGAGAATTGATTGATTATCTTTTGGCTGAACAAAAGCAGCTAAAATTATCGGATCTATAGCAACTCGGTATCCATTTTTTGGTTGCTTTAAAGATATGCGACCATTTAGTATGGTATCATCTGTTGTTTCAAAAAACGGTGTATCAGTGGATAATGTTTTAATCGAATCTTTCATTATTTTATTCTATTCTTTCCAAACATGCGGCAAAGAAGCCATCTGTTCCATTGCGAAAAGGAGATAATTTCATAAAGCCATCAGTAAAAATATGTTCAAGGTTTGGAAATTGTGGCATTATACTTCTGAAGTTCGGAAATTTTTTCAAAAAAAGATTGATTTGCTCCTCATTTTCTTCAGTTAGAACTGAGCAAGTCGAATATATTATGCGGCCGTTTTTCTTTACAAGGACATGCGCTGTCTCAAGAATTTTCGCTTGTATCATAACTAATTCATTCAGATCTTTTGGATGAAATTTTGCTCGCATATCCGGATTTCTTCGCCATGTTCCCGTTCCTGAGCATGGAGCATCTACAAGAACGATGTTAGCACATTCTTTATGACGTTTTATCCATTTGCTTGAAATTTCTTGACAAATTACGTTATTAACATTTGCTCGACGAAAACGTAGTTTTGCGTTTTCTAATCTTTCAGGATATTTATCTAAAGCAAAAATACGGCCTTTGTTGTTCATAGATGCGGCGATTGCAAGTGTTTTTCCTCCTGCGCCCGCACAAAAATCTATTACTGTATCTTTTTGAGAGGCATTGCAAATTGTGGCGATCAGCTGTGATCCTTCATCTTGAATTTCCGCAAGACCGTTTTTGATTATCGGATGATTTCGACTTATTCTGCCATTTAAAATACGAATTCCATGTGTGGATAATTTGGCAGATTCTATTTCAAACTGAGATTCAGTAAGTAATTTTTCCACTTCTTTTCGATTGGATTTTAGTGTATTGATTCTTATATCAACAAACGCTTTTTGATTAAGCGCATTCATTTCTTGATCAAAATTACACGAGAATGCTTTTTCAAAATAAGGAGTCATCCATTCAGGATAATTGAGAAGCGCATGTTTAGGAAATTCTGAAAAAATATTCAAATTTGAAATGAAACGTCGTTCGAAATCTGTTAGTTTTTGTGGTTCGAATTCTTTTCCTGAAAATAATTCCGAAATTTTATCATCAGAGTACTGTTGAATGGATTTTAAGAAAGATAATACAAAAAAACGACCGAAATGTTCTGTTATTTTCGTTGTCAGAAATTTAATTTTTTCGTAGTTCCTAAAGATATTATATGAAAATTCAGCTATATTGTGCCGATCATGCGCACCTATCCATTTATTATTTTTGAAAAATTTAGCCATGATAATATCAAATGGCGCAGATGAATCAAAAAAAGTATCAAGCATAGTAATCGCTGATTGTATTTTTGCGCCTTCACGCATTAGAAATGTCTCCTTGTTTTTTATATCCGATTGCAATTACGTATATTTCCACAGATTCCGTTCGACTGGATTTTGGTTTAAAAAAACGGGCGGTTTCAAATTGGCTTTTTATAAGATCAAAAAATACTTTTTCTTCTCCTCCCTGAAAAATTTTCGAAATGAAACATCCGCCTTTTTTTAAAAAATGCTGAGCAAAATAATAGGCACTTTCAACCAATCCCATAATTCGCAAATGATCGCTTTGACGATGACCGATAGTTGCCGGAGCCATATCAGATACGATTAAATCAGCAAGACTATCAAGGTATGCGATAATCTGCTGTTGAAGTTGCTCATCTTCGAAATCTCCTCGAAATATACGAACTTTTTCATCAATGGGGGAAATTTTCAAGAGATCGATAGCCGCTATTTTCGTTTCAGCGGAAGATCTTTGAGCCAGAACTTGACTCCATCCACCCGGAGCAGCACCTATATCGACGATACATTTAGCGGATTTGATCAGATGAAATTTGTCGTCGATTTCAATAAGTTTATATGCCGCACGTGAGCGATATCCTTCATCTGCTGCTTTTTTTACATATGGATCTTTTTGTTGTCTAGTAAGCCATCGTCTTGATGATTCACTCATTTTTTTATTCATTTTCATTGCGTTTGTTCAGTTCTTCTATACCATAATAAAATGCGTTATTTAATTGATCAATAAACTCATCTTGCGACAGTCCCGGAGCAATAGGTTTTAAAAATTTTACCGTGATTTCTCCCGGTTTTTTTATAAAACCACGACGAGGCCAAAATCTGCCTGAATAATGAACAACTGGGATTACGTAGCAATTACTTTTTTTATAAAATAAGGCGATTCCTCTTTTTATTTCAGCGTGTGTTCCTGTTGGGACTCTGGTTCCTTCAGGAAACATAACGACTGAATAATTATCAGCTATTGCGGCGCTGACGTCTTTTACAGCATCCATAAGGGCTCGTACTCCATTTTCTCTATCGACGGCAATTGCTCCTGATTTTTTTGCTAGTGCTCCGAAAAATGGGATTTTGGTTAATTCTTTTTTCAAAATGAAGATAGGTTGATAAAAATGCCGTATTAGCACCAATGTTTCCCAAGTCGATTCATGTCTGACCGCATAAATAGCGGGAGCGTTTATTGCTTCTCCTTCCTTTTCTATCTTATATGTGATTCCTATTACGTATTGAGTTAAGAGATCCAAAGTTGTAGATAGGCAATGCCAGAACATAAAGGTATATTTTCTATCAAAAGGCAAGAGGATCATTCCTGAGAACAGAAAAATAAACATTATTAAAAAAAACAAGATATTAAAAACAAGAGATCTGATAAAATTTAATGCCACACTCATTTCAACCCTACTAAATTTTTACAAAATACATACACAGTTTTATGAAATTCCTTTAAACATATTATAAAGAAATGAAAATCGAATTGGCTTTTAGACGCACAAGGAATAATTTCCAAATTTTTGTTTATATTGTGTAAGACCAAAATACTTCGACGCATATGATAATCTGATGTAACAAGGATTATTCTGTTTATTTTGTTTGAACGAACCCAATTATTTATTTCTTCGGCATTTTCGAATGTATTGGTTGCTTGTTTTCCCAAAATGAAGTTAACGTTTTTTGTAATTTTGCTATCTCCAATTATATCTTTTATGCGTGTTTTTGTATAAACTCCGGAAATAAAGATGTTTTCCGGTTTATTTCGTCGAATGTTATTTAATGCGTGAGGAATTCTGTTTTTATCGCCGGTAAGAACCACAATATTATCGCACTGTTCATCAGAAACGTTTCGGAAACTTATTGCGTCATAAAAGAATAAAAAAAATGAAAAACACCATACAATAATTGTTCCGCTCAGAAATATCAGCAGATATTTTACTTGCTTATCCATTCGTCTTTGCTCAAGAAATATAGTACGGAATTTTTCGAAGTAACCATTAATATAATTATTGCTATGATTGGAACAGCAAATAAAATCAGGCTGTATTTGATCATGGAATCAACTGAAACTGTTTGATATATAAAAAAGATTTTAACCAAAGTGATAATACTCAACGTTATAGACAGTAATGAAGATTTTAAACCAACTGAGAAATAATACTGTTTAAATTGTGATGCGATATAAGAGCTGTTTGCTCCTATTAACTGCAAAATTTGTACAACATCTTCATGAGATTTCAGAGTATGTTTTGTGATAAATACAACTGTTGCACAAACTGTACAAAAAATCAAAACAGATAACAAAATTGCGAAAAAAAACAATCCGTCGCTTACACTTACAATTGGAGCATACCAATTAGCGTGGTCATGTATTTTTACTTCAGGGGATATTTTTGATAATTTTTCAGTAAGATCGAGTAAATTAATTTTTATTTTTTTATCCGCTTCAACATCGAAAATAGCCGGAAAAGGAAAATCGTCTGGAATAGAGGTGCTATTTAGCCAAGGTTCTAGAATTTTCAATATATCATTTTCTTTTAATTTTTTTACTCGTTTAATTCCGGGGGTCGATTTTATTATTTGCAGAATTTCATCTTGTTGCTTTTCAGTAAGAGCTTCTTCACTACCAACAATATTAGATTGAAATTCTATAGTCATATGTCCATTAAGCGCATTACTCCAATCGGAAGTTAATTGATGAGTAAAAAAAGCACTCATCATAGAAATAGTTACGGAGTATATAAGAAAACCGATTATGAATGGGATAAAACCATTTATTCTATCACCGTTAAAATTAAAATCATTATCTGATCCGAGAGATAAAGACATGATAACTACCTCTACTTTCTCTGTATAACTTTACCGTTTACTATATGAATCTCGCTGTAATTAAATGCCTCGACGAAACGTCGATTATGGGTTGCAATAATAACACAAGTTCCCATTTTGTACATACCGTGGAACAAATTCATTAATTTTGCTGCAATTTTATCATCGACATTCCCTGTAGGTTCATCAGCCAGAAGTATTTCAGGACGAGTAATTACAGCGCGAGCTATAGCGATTCTCTGTTTTTGTCCCCCTGAAAGAGTGTCAGGATACGAATTGAAATGACCTCCGAGTCCTACCCAATCCAGGATTTCTTTTGCTTGCACTAAGCGACTGTCAATTGGTTCACCTATGACTTTCAATGGAAGTGCGACATTTTCCAAGACCGTAAGATAATTCAGTAAGTTAAAATCTTGAAACACAACTCCGATTTTTTGTCTCATTTTACATAAGTCATCTCCGGAAACTGTTGAAATATCTTGACCGAAAATTTTTAAAATTCCCGAAGAGGGGCGTATTCCGGCATACAACATTCTCATGAGAGTGGTTTTTCCGGCTCCGCTTGCTCCTGTGATAAAGGTGAAAGATTTTTTTTGAAAAGTTAATGATATATCGCTAAGTATAGGGGCACTGTCTTTATAACGCACCATTACTTTATCAAAGGAAATAATAGGACTATTTTCTTCAGGTTCGGACATAAGTACTCCATTATTCGAAAACACTCTGAGGTTATATTACAAGAAAAAAATGTATTCGAACAGAGGCACAATTTCATGAAAGAGAATATTTATGCAAATAAAATTAATTTCATTTATTATTTATAATTAATCTTGCGTTGGTTTCTATCGGATTTAACTCGACAATATTTTTTTCGTGGATTTCGAGATCCTTAAATTTTCTGGCACTTACAAGGACTCTGCTTTCCAAAGAGGCAACTGTTGAATTGTAACTTTGGACTGCGGAGTTGATGTTTCTGCCGAGTTGTGCGACATGATCAGCCATAATAGATAACCTTTGATATAACTCTTGTCCCATTTTAATTATTTGTTTAGCGTTTTCAGCTAGATTCTCCTGCCGCCATCCTTGCGCTATAGCGTGTAAAAGGGCTAATAATATAGTTGGCGTAGAAATGATTACTCGTTGTTGCATAGCGAATTCTATCAAATTCATATCATATTGAGTCGCAACTGAGAAAAAGACTTCTCCCGGCAAGAACATAATCACAAATTCCGGAGACTTATCAAATTGCATCCAATATTTTTTACCAGCGAGCACTGAAACATGTTTTCTGATTTGCTGAGCATGTTTTTCCAAAAATTCCTTTCTTAAGCGGTCATCATTTGTTTCTAAAGCCTCAAGATATGCCGAAAGAGGAGCTTTCGCATCAACAATGATATGATGGTCTCCTGGAAGATAAATAATCATATCTGGGCGATAATCTTTTTCTGAATTTGAATTAGAAATTGTTTGTTGTTCTTCGAAATCGCAGTGTTCTATCATTCCAGCTAACTCTACGACTCGACGCAATTGCATTTCTCCCCATCTGCCTCTTACTGTCGGAGTTTTTAGGGCTGATACAAGGTGACTTGTTTCTGTTTTCAGGGAATTTTGCGCTTGTATCATATCATTGATTTGTTGTTTCAGTGCTTCATAAGCACCGACTCTGCTTTTTTCTAATTCAGTAAGCTTACTATCAACGTTTTCAAGTGCAGATTTAATCGGGGTAACGAGTTCATTCATAGATTTAGTGCTACTAGAAAACTCTGATTTAGCTTTTTCATGTAGTTTTTCAAATACAGACTTAGCAAGATCTAAAAAAGTAGAATTGTTTTTGGAAAGTGTATCTGAGCTAATTGCTTTAAAGGTATCTGTTAATTTTTGTTCGGCATTTTCGATTAATTTCAGTTTTTCTTGCAGATTTTTTCTTTCTTGTTCAAGATTAGTTGATAATATAATTTTTTCTTGTTCTAACTGTGAATATTTTTGTTGTAGTTCGTTATATTTTTCAATTAATTCATGATGAAGCGAGCAACGTTCCTGAAGTTTAGAATTTTCCAAAAGAACAGCTTGATATTGTCGCTCAATTTCAGCTAGTTCATAATTTTTCTCTTTGAGCTGCTTAAGTTGATATCTTTGAGAAAAGAAAACGCAAAAAAATGAAACCAAAATGATTATAAGGCATGCGGTTAAAAGGTAAATTGTGCTCATTGTGCCTCTTGTATTATTTTAGCTATATCAGAGACTATGCTTTCAAGTTCAGATTGATCTTCACCTTCAGCGGAAATGCGGATTAAAGGTTCAGTTCCCGAAGCCCTTACTATTAATTTTCCTCGATTGAGTAACATATTTTTGTAAAAATTTATTTGGGAGCTTATTTTCGATAGAATATTTTTGTCTGAAACTTTGATGTTTCGACTAACAACCGGATAAGGTTTGAAGATGTTGTATAAGTCGCTTATTTTTTTCCCGGATTTTATAAGGTAATTTAGAACGCTCAAAGCAGCGAACAATCCATCACCGGTAGGAGCGTGTTGTTTTATGATGATATGCCCGGAAGGTTCACCTCCGAAAAATGCCGAATCAGATCGGAGCATATATTCAGAAATATAACGATCACCGACTTGAGTTCTTATTAGTTTTATATTTTTCTTTTTCAGATATTGTTCAAATCCGAAATTTGACATTATTGTTGAAACAATCTCAGTAGGTAGTAAATCGGAAGATTCAGCAAGTATTGCCAAGATATGATCCCCATCTAAAAATCGACCATGTGTGTCACACATTAATAAACGATCGCCGTCACCATCAAATGCTATTCCAAGGTCCGCATTATTTGTAAGAGTCATATCAGAAATAGTTTGCGGATTAGTTACACCACATTTTTCGTTTATGTTAATACCGTTTGGAGATTCATATTGAGAAATTATATCGAATCCGAAATAACGGAAAAGTTGAGGTGCGATTTTCGAAAAACTGCCGTTAGACAAATCCAAAGCGATTTTTATTTTAGATGTATCTGTTTGATCGAAAGAAAAAGAATTTTTTATTTTATCGATATAATATAGTTGCAAATTTTCCGAAGAATATTCTATACTGCCGATTTTTTCTCCGATTATTTCAGAATATTCATTACATTCATCACATATATTTTGTTGTGACATAATATTTTCGATTTGTTCTTCATCTTGATCTGTTAATTTTAATCCGAGATTGTTGAAGATTTTTATGCCATTATCTGCAAATGGATTATGAGATGCGGAAATCATTATCCCGAAATCTGCTTGCATGCTTTTTGTAAGTATCGATATTGCGGGAGTCGGGCAGATTCCTATTAGTTTGACATTAATTCCTAATGAAGAAAAGGCCGACGCAAACGCATGCTCAAACATAGATCCGGAAATGCGAGTATCTTTACCGATTATAACAAGCGAGTTTGTATTTGAAAATTTTGTTGTCAAGGCCTTTGCAAGATTGAAGCAAGTATCCGTAGTCATAGGATATTTATTTGCTATACCTCTGATTCCATCTGTACCGAATAAGTTACGCATATTATTTCCATTAATGTGATATCATAATAATATATTAAATGAGCAAAAATATGAACTACGTAAAATTAATACATTTTTTGGAAAATCAGAAAAATTTTAATTCTCAAGAGTCTTTAAAAAAAGCATTAGATACACTTAAGTTAAATATAGATCCAAAGAAGGTGATTGTAGTTGCCGGCACAAATGGAAAAGGATCTACTTGCGCAACATTAGCAACAATGATGGTAGAAGCCGGAAAAAATGTAGGTTTTTTTTCATCGCCACATTTAATAAAAACAACTGAGCGCATAAAATTTAATGGTATCGATATTTCAGAACAAGATTTTTGTAACGTATTCACGATAATAAGAGAAAAAATTGGTGAAGGAAATTTTTCTCATTTTGAATGGCTGACTTTTATGGCGGTTTATTATTTTTTTGAAATGAAAAAGGTGGATTATGCAATTTTTGAAGTAGGCCTTGGTGGAACATACGATTCTACAAATATTATTCCTCATAAATTTTGTGTGATAACAAGATTAGCTTTAGACCATCAAGATATTCTCGGATCGACTTTATTAGAAATAGCGAAAAACAAATTTGGTATTATCTCGAAAAATAATATTGTGTTTCATACGGATTTTGGAAAGACAGAAATTGAAAAATTATCTATAGATTATACAGAAAAATATGGCGCAAAGTTTATAAAAGCGTGTGATTTTTCTTTTAGAGTTGATAACACTTTGAACAATAAAGTAACTACGGATGGCAATTCAAATATAAATCTACAACAATTGAAAAAATATCTGAGTTTTTTTGTTGAGACATGTTTTGGAAAGTTCAAAATGAATCTTGTAGGAAAACGAGCGGCGGAAAATTCAGCGTTGGCACTTACGATTTTCGATTATATAGTTGGAAATGCTGAAAAATATGGATCAGCGATTGAAAAGACACAATGGCCAGGGAGAATGCAATATGTAAGATATAAAGGGCGAGATATTTTTCTGTCTGGAGATCATAATCCAAATGGAATTCAAAGCCTAATAGATATTTTGAAATACTATGATTTTCACAAAGTACATTTTGTGGTTGGAATATGTAATGACAAGGATCATAGGAAAATGTTACGTATGCTTTTTGATTTTCCAAACGCAAATGTGTATCTTACTGAAACGGTAAACAAAATTCTTTCAATAAGTGAGTATGATGAGGAGTATTTAAAGAAGGCAACATACTCGAATTCAGATCAAATAGAAGTGCTCAACGTCGCTATAAAAAACTCTACAGATGATGATATGATTATTGTAACAGGATCACTTTATTTGGTCGGAAAAATATATTCTCATTTATATTCGCAAGAATAAAAAGACATAAAAAAATTATATATTTTATGATTTAGGATGATATAGGGATTTAATTAATTTAATTTCTTCCATGTGAGCATTCTCGTTATCAGGAGTTTCCAAATAAAATGGCAGATATTTGATTTTTGGATGGTTAATAAAGTCGGTAAGTGCTTTTAAACCGATTTCGCCTTTTCCCAACGGAGCATGACGATCTTTGTGACTTGCAAAAGGCATCATGCTATCATTTAAATGTATAGCGTAAAGTTTATGCAAGCCGATGATTCGATCAAAATCTTCCAAAACGGAATCTAAGCTGTTTATCATATCGTATCCAGCGGAAAAAATATGGCAAGTATCAAGACAAACTCCGATTTTTTGCGGGAAATTAATTTCAGAAATAATGCTATTTAACTCCTCAAAAGTTGCTCCGATTTCTGACCCTTTTCCTGACATTGTTTCAAGTAATATTATGGTACTTTGATTTTCTGTAATAACTTGGTTTAATAAAGTAGAGGCTGTTTTGATAGCTTCTGATACCGAACGATTTTTTCGACATCCCGGATGTATGTTATATAAGTGACCAGGCAGGTATTTTTCGAGAGTCGCTATATCTTCGTAAACAATACGCAATGATATTTCGGCTATTTAAGGAACGTCTGAGCAAATATTCAGAGTATACGGAGCATGTACGAGAAGTTTCCCGAAGTGATTATCGGATATTATTTTGAGTAATGCGGATATATCTTTTTCAGAAACAGATTTTGCTTTACTTCCTCGTGGGGTTCTTGAAAAAAATTGGAATACATTGGCACCAAGCTCTAGTGCTTGTCGTCCCATATCAGCGTATCCTTTCGCACAGGATAAATGACATCCGATTTTTAATTTAGATGTTATGGTAGTAATATTGGATCTATAATGCATTAATTACCTCCGAATTTGAATCAAAGAAAGGGCAAGAATTAATTAGTTTTAGTTAATTCAATCAACATTACTTCAGGAGAGTTTCCTATACGATAAGGAGGTCCCCAAAAGCCTGCTCCGTATGTAATATAATAGTAGGTGTTGTTGATTTTATCTAATGTTCCTGTTGGTTTATACATATATCGGACAACGAGATTCATAGGAAACATCTGTCCCCCGTGAGTATGACCTGACAGGTGCAAGAACGCTTGATTTCGTATCGATTCATCTATTGAGTCAGGTGAGTGATCAATTACTATAAGATTTTTTTTATCAGCAGGAATTATTTCGTTTAATTTTTTCCTATTGGAAATGGTTTTATCGAGACGACCAATGATTGTGAAGTCATTAAATGTAATTGACTTATCCAGTAGAACAGTAATGCCGGCTTTTCTCATTAGGTTTATGCAGTCTTGAGCACCAGTGTAGAGTTCATGATTTCCAATAACTGCATATGTTTTATATTGAGAAACTATAGGTGATATTATGTTTATGAAGTCATCTTTGTATGTGCTGATACCTTTTATGTCGATAATATCGCCACCCAATATTACTATGTCAGGATTTGCTTTTCGAATGTTTTTAACAACAGTATTAAGGATATGTATAGTATTTATGGAACCGACATGGATATCGGATACAAAACACATTCGCAAATTAGAATTGGATGGGATTGTTAATTTTTTTAATTGCGGATTGATTGCGTTTAAATATCCGAAAAATAGAATAATAATTACGCTTCCTAATCCTATTGAGAGGAAATTTCGTAAATTGATGTCGTGTTTTAATTGATAAACGATAAAAGCTAGAATGCAAAACATCGAAAAATATAATATAAATCCGAGATATAAATATCCTGTATAACAAATTAGATCTAGTAGCCATTCGCATTTTATGGATTTATGCATTACAAAAACTGAAAATGGTATAGTTACGGAAAAAAGAACAATAAGAACACTCAGCCAATTTATTTTTGTGATATAAAAAATTCCTTTAGCACAAATGTATCCAGCTAATACCTGAAGAACCGCAAAAATTGTAAACATGTTACTCCATTACTTGAAAATATTTGAATACAAAAGCCATTCAAACTCTAACATAGGTATAAGGAAAATCGCAAATTAAAAAAATGAAATAAATGTATTATCAGATCGTTAGTAATGACTCACAAAAATTCCAATTAATGCAGTTTGTTACAATTTTTGAGATATAATCCGCTCTGTTATTACGATAATCGATATAATAAGCATGTTCCCAGAGATCAATTACACATAAGGCATGTGCATCGGATCCAATTGGATTCTCCGCATTTGAGGTATTTAAGAATTTGAGCTTGCCATTTTCCTCAACAAGCCAACTCCAGCCGCTTCCGAACATCGTTCCGGCAAATGTTATATAATCTTCAAGAAATTTATCAAAGCTGCCGAATTGTTTGTTTATTAAAGACAGCAATTTTCCTGATGGTGCGTTGCAAGCCTTTTTTAAGCATTTCCAATAGAAATTATGGTTGAATAACTGAGAGGCGTTGTTAAAGATTTTTGGATGCTTACTGCGAGATTGGATTATTATTTGTTCCAAAGGTAATTTATGGAATTCAGTTTCTTTTATAAGAGAATTGAGCGTATTAGCATAGCCAACATGATGTTTTCCATAATGAAAATTGATAGTTTCTGATGATAAAAACGGCTCCAATACTTGATCTGAATATTCCATTTGAGCTGAAAACATACAAAACTCCAAAAACTACTTGCACTATATTTATAGTCTATACAGATTTTTAACAAATGTGAATAGCCAAAAAATAACTAACTTGCGCATATCTGCTGATTTAATATAGAAATCTGTTTTATCCATTTTCTAATGTTTTAAGAAATTCTTCCGATATCGCTAATTTTTTTATATAAAAAACGCTCCCCTATTTTTTGTAAGAGAGCGTTTATTCAAGTTAAATAAAGATGTATTTTATTCTTTATCCTGAGTCTTTCCGATTGCTAGTCCTAAGATATCACCCAAGCTTGCGCCACTATCTGATGATCCGAACTCTTCCATTGCTTTCTTTTCTTTTTCAATTTCAAGAGATTTAATGGATAGAGATACCTTCTTAGTATTTTTATCGATACTTAAGATTTTTGCGTCAACTTTTTCACCGACAGCAAATCTATCCGTTCTGCGATCTTGACGATCTTTAGCGAGATCAGCATTTTTGATGAATCCAAGAGATCCGTTAGACAATATAACTTCTATACCATCATTATCTTTGATTTCTGAGATAATACATGTAACGACGGTACCTCTCTTAAGTTCGATATCCGCATCGCCATATGGGCATTCGGTAAGCTGCTTGATTCCGAGAGAAATTCTTTCTCTTTCCGGCTCAATTTCAAGAACTTTAACGGTGATTTTATCGCCTTTGTGGAATTTAGCGAGATCTTCTTCTTTCGCTTTTTCCCAAGAAATATCATTAAGGTGAACCATACCATCTATATCATCGCACATGCTTACGAAAATGCCGAAATCTGTAACGTTTGTAATTTCACCCTCAAATATCTGTCCGACAGGGAAATCTTTCACCAGCTTATTCCAAGGATTATCCTGGAGTTGTTTAATTCCAAGCCCCATACGACGTTTAGCTACATCGACATCCAAAACGATAACATCGATTATATCTCCCGGATTTGCGACTTTTGTCGGAGAAATGTTCTTTTTCCAACTGATTTCTGAAACATATACTAAGCCTTCTACGCCTTCCTTAAGTTCGACGAAAATGCCATATTCAGTAACATTTGTAACTTTTCCGCTTACACGACTACCAACAACAAACTCTGTATCAACACCTTCCCATGGATCACGAGTCAATTGCTTCATACCAAGAGAAATGCGTTTGGTTTCTTTGTTGAATTTTATAACCATTACTTGGACTTTTTGTCCGATAGAAACAACTTCTGAAGGATGGTTAATTCTCTTCCAAGCTATATCAGCATTATGTAATAGACCATCTATACCTCCGATGTCGACGAAAGCTCCGTAGGTAGTTATATTTTTAACGATACCTTCAATAATCTTGCCTTCTTCTAAGCTGGCTATAACTTTTTCACGTTCTTCAGCGTTTGCTCCTTCAAGGATGCCTTTACGAGAAACAACAATATTGTCACGAACTCTATCCATTTTTAAAATCAAAAACGGTTGAGATACTCCCATAAGAGGTGTTACATCTTTTACGGGACGAACATCAACTTGGCTGCCAGGTAAAAAGGCTGTGGCTCCATTTAAATCTACCATAAATCCGCCTTTTACTCGACTAAATATGGTTCCCATAACGCTGGTACCTTCTTTGAAGCATTTTTCAAAATCTTCCCAAGCTGCTTCTCTAAGAGCTTTATCTCGGCTGAGAACAATCTCACCGCTCTTATCTTCATATCGATCTATAAAAACATCAATGCTATCGCCTGCCTTTAGTTCCAAGGACTTTCCACCGGCTGTAAATTCGCTTGTAGGAATGCGTCCTTCAGATTTTAATCCAACATCTATTGTTACGAAATTATCGTCAACACTGACAACTATTCCTTTTAAAACTTTTCCTTCCCATACAGATGTTTTACAAGATTCCTCAAATAACTCCGCAAAACTTTGTTTGCTATTTTCTTCTGTCATATTCACTCTTTCTTGCAGAGAGGCTTTAACAATCCGACCCCAACTGCTGTTAACTAAAATAATATTAAATATAATCCAAAACCAATAAACATAAATTTATCTAAATATATTAACCTTGACGGGCTTTAAATTTAGGATCCGTCTTATTAATTATGTAGATTCTGCCTTTTCTCTTTACGAGACGACAGTTTTTATGTCTGGATCGGATAGTTTTTAAAGAATTAACTACCTTCATGATAAAACTCCTTTCGGCGTTCTTCTACACCTTTTTAAGTGAAAAGTCAATATATTGAAACTTATTTATAAGCGAATAAATAACACAATATATAAAGACGGATTTGAAGAAAATAGAGAGAACTCAAAAAAAATCTTCTCATTTAGCGATGTTTGCCTTGAATAAAAAAAGAAATTACTTGTAATTAATTCTATCTTTACTTTTTTTTTACTATTTAGGAGCATCATTTAGTAGATAAGTACGTATCGATAGAGGGTTTAAATGTCTGTAACTTTTGGAAAAAGAATTTTTGAGAGTTTAAATAAGCAAATTACAGAAGAATTAATCATCGGATATACATTGTTGTCCATGAGCAGTGTATTTGCTGATATGAATCTCAAAGGATGCGAACAGTGGGCTCGTGAACAATCTCAAAATCGCCTTCAAAGGAGTCAGAAAATCTTTGATCATATTATTTTGCGAGGGGCTAAAGTTAAACTTATGCCTATTCCTGCGCCTAAGCACGATTGGAGAGCACCACTTCATATGTTTGAGGAAGTTTCGAGAATAGAACAAAGAACAAGCGGAAATTTTACCGCAATGGTTGAAATAGCAACAGCTGAAAAAGATTACGCTTCTCTTAATTTTCTGCAATGGTTCGTCGAAGAACAAATAAAAAATGATGCTTTTATAACTTATTTACTTGATAGACTCCGAAAAATGCAGTCTACTGATATAGGTGTATTGATGTTTGATAACGAGCTTGTGAGTTCGAGCAAAACACCGAGTATTTAGTAGTCGTATGAGGAGTTTGTGGAAACAGTTATATTAAGAAAAGATCGACAGATGAAGTCTGCTTTGTCAGAATGTGCTGTCGGATCAATTAGTTCTGGTCTTGAAAGATATCGTTTGGAGCATAAC
>JAFUZX010000021.1 GCA_017476405.1 Alphaproteobacteria bacterium
ACAGAAAATAATCCTCAGATTTGAATATTTTTCGCGAATCGCTTTTGCTACTGGTTTTAAGTTGCATGCATCAAAAGCCACAACGACAGGCACTTCAGAGCAAGCATGAATCGTCGCTCCGGTTGCGTAGCCTTCGCAAATAAAAGCATTTTCAGTTAAAGTCCCAATAAGAAAATAATAGCCTTTCTTTTTACCACCATTCAGGAATCTTTTTTCTGAATTTTCAGTAATAA
The DNA here is from genome assembly GCA_017476405.1 of Alphaproteobacteria bacterium. Lineage (GTDB taxonomy): Bacteria > Pseudomonadota > Alphaproteobacteria > UBA3830 > UBA3830 > BNWE01. The sequence goes on from JAFUZX010000021.1 coordinate 234, forward strand.
ATTGAAGCGACCAAAGCTTGCCATCGATATCTCTCAACGGAATTACGAGGCAGCCTTTATAATTTTTCAAGCCATGAGACAGAACTTTTTTCTTCGAAAGATACTGATGATCCGAGGCTTCAATCGCATTATTCCAAATGTTTTCAGCTCGTGATGAAGCATGTTCCTGAACGTTTTTCTGCTCAATTTCTGCCTCTTGCTGAGCTTTTTTCATTCTTTCACGAACTTTTCTTAATTCAGCCTTTGTATACTCGCTTTCAGCCTTATCGAAAGCGTGAGTACTCAAGCCGGAAACGAAGTCTCCGAAAACATAACCTTCCTCAAAACGCTTGATCCAGAAGCGATTGTTCTTTTCGCTGCATTTCGAAGTACTAACTATTTTATGCAACGACTAAAGCAAAATATCGCTAGTTTCTAGAAAAATGTCTCTTTGCAAAAAATGGCAATTTTTTGTTTAAACGGTATTCCCACCGCATAATATTTAACAAATCAAAAGATTTTTTTTCTACAAGCAAAACCAGTTTTTCTATATTCGCCTCTACCGGACAAGTGTGAGAAGGTTTTTCTATCAGAGCAACTCCTTCCCAGTTTTTCCTGACTTCTACTCCATCCGGGCGAACATATACCCTAACATTGTCGCCACCGTTCGGGTTATCTAAATATTTATCATCTTTTTCTGTTCGTACTTCATAAGATTGTGTACTATTAGGAACACTACTTACTTGCCGTTCAATATGATCTCTATCAATAACGAATGTTACCAATGTTCCGATTGCCTTCAGATTGTCATAGTCATAATGATCCACAACAAATCTCGTTTGATGAGGAAGAGCTAAACTACGATCAACGAAATGATCAGTCAGCTGTAGTCTTCCCAATTCTTCAGTATTCACTGACAAACTATAAACCGCATAAGAACTAGTTCCACTTGCCGGTTCCAAACTTAAAAAAGTTCTTTCGTATGGATATGTTTTATCAATTGAGCTTTCTCTTCTGAAAATATCTCCAGTTTGATATCCCCTATTAAAAGTTATAACTGCGTTTTCTTGATTCTCTCCTGACAATTCAAAACTGTCAGCATATTGATATGAAGGGATTCTTGCAATTTCCGTATTTTCTGCAGCTGACCTAACTGCCAGCGTTCCTGTAGCACCTCCACCTACACGTGCCAATTGTGTATCTCTACTTGCCAGCTGCAACGCCGTTGTGTTTGATGCATATATATCCATAGCACTTATTTTACAGAAAATTGATAAAGTTGATATTGTAACATACATTATTTTCATTTTGTCCATAAGTTTTACTCCTTACATACTATTACAATGTTAAAAGATACATAACAAATTAATAACTTAACTATTAAAAAGACATAACCTATTCTTGGAAAAGAAGAATATAATCTCATAAAAATAATGTCAATATTTTTTTTGATATCGAAAATTCTTCACCCAGGTTTCGGGATCATTCATCAGCTCTTCCATTTTTGCAGATCTGGAGAAACGCTTTTGTGTTTTAAATTGAGAAGTAGCGTAATCTTTAAAAATCTATCAACAACTGTTGACAGTCACTTATTTTACAAGATCGTTATCTCGCAAATGCTCAATAAAACTGCAAATTATTGTTTCATTTCTTTTGGCAATATCGCTTTCCGTAAAATCGTTTTTTTCATTAGCTAATTGCCAAAGTTCCTGAATATCCGTTCCTTCCTGCTTTTTCCCATTTTTGCTTTGATACTGTCCCAGATAGTATTTTTTCTTATCAGCAAATCTATAATCAGATGCACGGATATTTATTCGACTTTCCAGAAGAGATTTGTTACCTAACGATTCTCTATCTTTCTCCGAAAGAGTGTCGGAAGTTCTATTGTTAGCGAATATATGTTCAATCTGATATTTTGAATTGATGGTTAGTTCTTGTTGAGGCGTATGAAATGCCCACCATGTCAGCAACGCTTTTGTTATAGGTTTTGAATTATAAAACACAAAATTTAAGAACATATTTTTGGTATTTTCAGCAACAAATTTATGATCACAAAAATCGATATTTTCACCTTTAATGAGTTTGACCATCTCAGCATAAATTGGAGTTCTTAAAGCATTTACTCCGGGATTCGTAATTGCATATGCCAATATGAAAGCTGTAATTTTTTCTAAAAATGAACTAAACTTATCATCATTAAGTATGATTAACATCATCTTAATTGATCAAAAAATACACAGATGTAATGCCAGTCCATAGATTGTTCGGTGCATACCTTAATATGAATAGTCTACGTAATACTTCTTCAGAAAAACGCAAATTATTTAACGAGTAAACGTCCTTCCAAAAATCTGCAAGATCGATTAAATTTCTAAAAGTTTGTTCATTCAATATGCCATATTTTTCTTTGCTTGAATTTTCTGGAATGACCTTGGCTTTTTTATTTGGATTCTCATAAAAT
>JAFUZX010000211.1 GCA_017476405.1 Alphaproteobacteria bacterium
AACAAACTGTTTCCACGCTTCAATAACTCACGAAGATCCAATTGAAGACGGCAGCACATAGAACGAACCATTCCCGGAGTTAGATCTGAGTTAACAAAATTTTGAAAATAAGGCAATCCATATTTCGCTGTCATTTCAAATAAACGAGTGGCATTTTCACTTTCCCAAGGAAAATCGTTGGTGATATTGTATGTAGGAATCGGGAATGTAAAAACTCGTCCTTTTGCATCCCCCTCTGTCATAACTTCTATGTAAGCCCGGTTAAGCATATCCATTTCTTTTTGAAGCTCACCATATGTGAAATCAGCTTCAACACCTCCAATCAACGGAATACTATTTTTAAGATCGTCAGGACATACCCAATCAAAAGTTAAATTCGTAAACGGAGTCTGAGTCCCCCATCTGGATGGAACGTTCAAATTATATACTAATTCTTGAATATGTTGCTTTACGGTTTCATAAGAAAGATTATCTTTTCTCACAAATGGAGCGAGATATGTATCAAAAGAACTAAAAGCTTGAGCTCCTGCCCATTCATTTTGCAATGTTCCAAGAAAATTAACCATTTGACCGACCGCACTGGAAAGATGTTTCGGAGGTTTTGCTTCAGCTTTCCCTGGAACTCCGTTAAATCCTTCATTTAATAAAGTTCTGAGAGACCATCCTGCACAATATCCCGACAACATATCGAGATCATGAATGTGGAAATCTCCGTTTCTATGAGATTCAGAAACATAATTCGGATAAACTCGATTCAACCAATAATTTGCTGTCATTTTTCCTGAAACATTCAGAATCATTCCGCCGAGAGAATATCCTTGGTTTGCGTTCGCATGTACACGCCAATCTAATTTATCAAGATACTCATTAATAGATAAGACGACATCTACGAGATTTTTCTTATCCTTACGCAATTCTCCACGTTTTTCACGATAAACGATATAAGCCCTAGCCGTTTTATAGTAATTTTCTCCAATAAGAGCTTCTTCGACTATATCTTGTATTTGCTCGATATCAGGGATATCATTTTTATATTTGTGCTTTAAAATTTTTACAATTTTGAAAGTTATATGACGAGCTTCCGGTTCTCCGAACTCACCTGTTTCAAGACCACTTTTCTTGATGGCATTTACTATTTTTTCAGAATCAAACGGTACTCGCTTACCATCACGTTTAATAACGAATTTCAATTCTGAAAGATCTGATTTTTCAGTAGACTCGATATGTTGCATAGATATTTTATCCTCCTAACTTTATAAAAAAACATCACGTTCCGCAAAAACCATTATAAACAGTGCGGTTAAGTTATTTAACTTAATTAGAATCCGATTTAATATAGATAGAGACTACACTATTTTCTATAAAAAGTCATCATGAATAATTTATAAAAATTAGCTATCGAAATCATTTTTTATTTCAAACAATATATTCATCGCTTGCATAGGAGTTATAGAATTAATATTGATTTTCGCAATTCGTGTCTTCAACTCCGTAATTTTCGGATCTTCATTTATAGAAATATTCTTTTGCTGATTTTCTTCTTCAAAATCAAATAAAGAATCCATCATTGACGTATGAAGGTTGTTCATATCGTTATTTTCAAACTTTTTCAAAAGATCTTTCGCTCGTTTTATAACATTTTTCGGAACTCCAGCAATACTGGCCACATGAATTCCATATGATTTATCAGCGATTCCGTCTATTATTTTATGATAGAAAACGACCTCCCCTTCCCATTCTTGAACTTTCAATGTTTTGCATCGAATATTGCGTAATGTGTCTTGTAATGCCGTTAATTCACGATAATGTGTCGCAAACAGTACTCTGCACTTATTGATTTTATAGAGATTTTCTATAACTGCCCAAGCAATAGAAAGACCGTCATATGTAGATGTACCTCGTCCGACTTCATCTAAAATAACAAAAGACTTTTCAGTAGCTTGATTTAATATTGTAGCGGTCTCAATCATTTCCACCATAAAAGTAGAGCGTCCACGGGCAAGATCGTCGGATGCCCCGATTCGTGAAAACAGTCTATCCACAACTCCGATTTTCGCACGAGTCGCAGGAACATAACAACCTATCTGTGCCATTATTACAAGAAGAGCGTTTTGTCTGAGGTAAGTACTTTTGCCTGCCATATTAGGTCCGGTGAGAAGAGCGATACGATGAGCTGTATCAAGATCACAATTGTTACAGGTAAAATCTTTCTCATATAAAGACAAAATCGGATGCTTGCCATTTTCAATTTCCAAAACAGGCTCTTCTGTAATTGTCGGACGAATATACCCACGTTCTTTAGAAATATAAGCAAAATTAGTATAAAGATCTAAATAAGCGAGACATTTTATAGCATACAATAAGTCGTCATAGCTTTCTATGATTTGCTGAACAATTTCGTTATATAGCCCCTGCTCTACATTATTCCATTCTTCAACAACATCAATTAATTTTGTTTGAAGAGCGATTAATTCATCCGTAGTATATCGAACATCTCCAACTAATGTCTGTCTATGAATGAATCGAGAGGTAATTTTCCCTTTTTGAGACAGAGGAATCTCAACATACCATCCTAAAATTGCGTTATTTTTTATTTTTAACGTATTTATTTTCGTTTCATCTATATATTTTGCCTGTAAATTAGAAATGAGTTGTTTACTGTGATCTTTCAAATATTTCAGCTCATCTAATTTTTTAGAATAACCAGTAGCGATAATACCATAATCTCGTTTATTCAAAGCAGGTAGTTCAGAATATTCTATTAAAGCTTTTTCTAATGTATTTTTTAAATCTAAAAAGTTTTTTATTTTTGAAAAAGAATATTCCCCTTCAGTTGGTAATTCTATTCCCTCCGATATTGATTTTAAAGAATCAAGCATACGTAAAAGTTCTCGAATATCACCAACATTTTTCGGAGAAAACTTATTGAATTTTATTCTGCTTAAAGAACGTTCATAATCTACTGATTTTGACAAAAGATTACGTACAGATTCACATAACTGATCATTTTTTACGAAAAATTCCGTACAATCCATCCTTTTTTGAATTTTATCAATAGCTATTATAGGAGTGGCCACTCTTGACGCTAATGTTCTGGCGCCGAAGAAAGTCTTAGTATTATCCAAAGCTCCAAGTAAACTATATGAATATTCTCCGTTTGATGAAGAAACAATCTCTAAACTTTTACTGGTAGCTGAATCAATTATCAAATAATCGCTGAAAAGAATTTTTTTCGGAGCCGGAAGTGTCGGCATTTCAGATCGTTGGGTTATTAAAAGATATTCCAACAGAGCTCCGCAAGCCGCTATTTCGTTTCCGACGGATATTCCGAAACTTTCCAGTGTTTTTACTTTAAAATATTTTTCTAAACGTTCTTTTTCAATAATTGGATTAAATTTCGTATCAGGAAGATAGGTGATATCTGAACTACTTATGGATGTTATGAAATGCTCAAATTCTCCATGCTCAAGATATGCCGGTAATAAAAATTCCTTAGGCTGGTATATTCCTATAATTCCTGAAAAATCTTCTTTTATTACTGTATTAACAAAGAAATCACCTGTAGATATATCAATTGTAGCAAAGCTTATGTTTTTTATAGACGCTGTTTTTTTTACAATTTCAGGAACAACTACCATCAAAAAATTATTTGAACGAAAATTCAGTAAACTATCTTCAATAATTGTTCCGGGAGTAATAACACGAGTGACATCTCTTTTTACTATAGCTTTATATCCACGTTTTTTTGCTTCTTTCGGATCTTCCATTTGATCGCAAATTGCGACTTTACATCCACTTCGAACCAAACGTCCTAAATAATTTTCCAACGCAGCCACAGGAATACCGCACATAGGAATATCGTCACTCATATGCTTTCCACGATGAGTTAATGCTATATTTAATATAGATGAAGCTCGTTTTGCGTCATCAAAAAACATTTCATTAAAATCACCCATTCTAAAAAGCAATAGGCATCCGGGATACTGAGCTTTAACCTC
>JAFUZX010000212.1 GCA_017476405.1 Alphaproteobacteria bacterium
TGTTAACATCATCAAAAAAAATCGACGGTATAAAACTATGCAATTTTATAGAAAGATATTGTGTGAAGAAAGAATATAGACAAAAAATTATGATGTTAATAAAAAATTATAATCTTACTTCTTTAGATCAGGCATATCAGTGTTATAATAGCTAACGATTAATAACCTAAAAAAGCAATGCTCAAATATATAAAACAAAAAATCAACAATCTTCGTGTAGTTATAAACTATAAGCAAATGTACAAATATATAAAGCCGATTTGGTTTCGGGCTTTATGTGCCGTACTTGTTACCTTTCCTGTAGGCATGATGGACTCTGTTATCGCATGGACTTTAAAACCATATATGGATGTCGTTATGATAGAAAAAAATCTCGAGTCAGGTTGGTATGTACCTATGTTAATCATAGGATTCAGCTTCATTCAAAGTGCTCTGAATTATTCGGCAGGATATTTAAATTCCTGGGTCGGCTTAAAAATAAGTAATAGCATAAAAATAGAGTTATTTCAGAAATTAGTAAGATATGAAGCCTCTTTTTTCGATAAAAATACTTCTGGTACTATTTTGTACCGATTTAATAATGATGTTGATAGCGCATGTGCCGGCCTTTTAAATAATCTGAAACTATTTACAACCAGAATATTCTCATCTCTGTCATTAATTATTGTTCTTTTCATTAATTCATGGAAACTTGCAATTGTCGCTATTATAGTTCTTCTCACTGCTTTATATCCATTAACAACTATTCGAAAAAAAATAGATGATATAATGTTAAAAAATGTCTCTACAAGCGCAGGCGTAATTACTTTTTTCTCAGAAGCGTTCAATGGAAATCGTATAATAACATCATATAATTTATATGACTATTTAAATAATAAATTTAAAACAACTCTTGCTACGGTTTTTTCTCTGGGAATGAAAATGGTACAAAGAACCGGATTATTGTCTCCCATGATGCATTTTATAATTGCGATAGGTATTGCTGTAATAATATGGATGGGAAGTTATTTGATATTTAGTGGAGATTTAACTCCAGGCGGTTTTGTTTCATTCATCACGGCATTATTATTACTTTATCAACCAATAAAATCTATAGGAAATGATTTTAACGCTATGCAATTAGCCATGATGGCTATGGAACGAGTATTTTCATTGCTTAAAGTAGAGCCGGCAATAAAAAGTTCTCCAAACGCTATAATGTTAAATGATGTAAAAAATAAAATAGAGTACAAAAATATTTGTTTTGAATATCAAAAGAATCATCCTGTATTATCTAACATCAATCTGGATATAAATGTCGGAGAGACTGTTGCTTTTGTCGGAAATTCCGGTGGAGGAAAAACGACCATGGTCAATCTTTTGCCCAGATTTTATGAACCGAAATCTGGAAAAATATTAATAGATGGTACTGACATAAGTAGATTTGAACTTGATTCATTGCGTGATAAAATATCGATTGTTTTTCAGGATAATTTTCTTTTTGATGGTACTATTCGTGATAACATAGTACTTGGAAATATAGAAGCAACAAAAAGTCAGATAGATTTAGCTGTTCATTCGGCATGTTTGGATGAGTTTATAGCATCATTAGATAAAGGTCTTGAAACAAGAATAGGAGAACGTGGAGTTTTACTTTCAGGTGGGCAAAAACAGCGTGTCGCAATTGCAAGAGCTTTCCTAAAAAATGCGCCTATAGTTATTTTAGATGAAGCGACTTCCGCTCTCGATAATAAATCTGAAGCAGTAGTTCAAAGAGCTATAAATAATCTTATGAAAGATAGAACCGTTCTTATTATTGCGCATAGATTATCTACAGTCAGAAATGCCAACAAAATTGTGGTTGTCGATCACGGAAACATTGTAGAAATCGGTAATCACAATGAATTACTTAAGCAAAAAGGTACTTACTATAATTTGTATAATTCCGGACTTACTACTACATAAGTAGTAAAATTCTTTATTTTATAATCCGAGCAATGAGTATCCAGGATTTTCGACATATCCTTTTACAACTTTCAAAAATTCAGAAGCCAAAGCTGTATCAGCAACTCTGTGATCGTATGAAAGAGATACATACAACATTGGTCGAACTTCTACAACTCCGTTATCCGTAGCTACAGGGCGATTATGCATACGATGAACACTTAAAGTTGCGACTTGAGGAGGAGTTAAAAGGTCTGTTCCTATTAATGATCCATAAACTCCTGCATTCACGACAGTAAATGTCCCTCCTGACACTTCTTCTACGCTCAAAGTACCTTCTACAGCTCTCCGTGACAAATTAATCATATGACGTTCTATTTCTTCAACTGTCATACAATCCGCATGTCTGATAACAGGTGCCATTACTCCATCGTTTCCACATGTAATTATAGAAATATCGAAAGTATTTTTGTATATAATCTCATTATCATGTATATGTGCGTTAAATACCCCATATCGTTTTAAGGCTTCGATACTTCCGAGAACAAAAAAAGGTGTAAAACCAAGGCGAATATCATATTTTTTCTGAAATGCCTCACCAAAGGTTTTTTCAAGTGTCAGAACCGCACTCATATCTACTTCATTTGATACGGTAGAGATAACAGAAGATCCCTTTAATATTTGCTCATTTTTCCGTTGTTTTAAAATATCAATTTCTTCTGTTTTATCATCAGGAGAAGCAAAAAATGTTGGTCTATTCCAGCTTTCCGCATACATATCAGATGTATTATCCGCTCTTCTGTTATTTAATAAATCACTGATAATTTCATCTTGAGATTCAAGTTCATTAATTTCTTGATCAACGATTTTTTTTGCTAATTTTTCTTCATTTTTTAATTCTTCTTCCATATTTTTTATTTTTTGCTCAGTCTTATGCAAAGTACTTTTTATTTCAGAATTAGCTTCTTTCTTTATATCACCTACAATACTTTTCAATTCTTTTTTTATTTACTGTTGAGCATCTGATATCATACTGTTAGATAACAATTGCATAGAATCATGTATTCGTTCTTTTGTTTCTTGAGAGAATTTATTCAAGATAGCTCGAGACATATCCGTAACTTCTTTATTTGCCGCATCAGTAATACTATGTATAACTGAATTTTTGCTATTTAAAATTTCTTCTTTCATATCTTTTGTAACTTCAAGTAAAGTCGCATTTGCTATCTTTCTTATCTTTTCAGAAGCTGAACAAAATATATCGTTTTTTAATTTTTCGGCTTCTTTCGCCGCTCGTTCTATTGTATTTTGAAATACTCTTTCCGCTTGAATTTTTGCTGTTTTTTTAGCGTTATTAATTGCTTCAGTAACTATAATTTCAGACCTACGTACCGCATGTTTATTTGCTGAGTGAATAATATCCTTTTTTATAGCTTTTGCTTCATTTTTTGCTTCACAAACGGCATTTTCTATAATACCTCTTCCTTGTTTCTCCGCATCATCTTTTGCTTGATCCACAATTTTTGTACCTTCTTCTACAGCTTTTTGCTTAAGCTGTTCTTTTAGTTCAACAGCCGCAACTTTTGCTTCATTTTCCGCATTTTTAAGAATTTCATCTTTTATCGTAGCCGCTTCTTTTATTGCTTTTTCCTGAGCTTCTTTCAAAAGCTTCGCTTTAGAATTTTCGGCTTCAGCCATTGCTCCTTGAACAAGCTTTTGATACATTTCACTGGCATCTTTTGTTGCCCTTTCTTCATATTCTTTTATAATTTTCTGTTTTATTTCTTCTGCTTGTATTTCTGCTTGTTTTTTGGATTCATCTAAGATTTTATCCTTCAGTTTTTTCGCTTCTTCTCGAGCCTGCTCTTCCGCTTCTTTCATGATATTAGAAACTTTCTTTTCAGATTCTTCATAGAAATCATCAAGAATGTCATCTTCAGCCGCTTCCATAGCTAATTCTTTTTCTAAATTCAATTTTTCTTCAATTTTTTGAGTTTCTTCTTTTATTTCTTCCGAATATTTATCCGGAATCTTAGAAGTAGATAAAGAATAAGAATCATCATGTAGATCATTTGTTGCAATTAGAGATGCAGCCTGCTCAATTTCTTTCTCATGTTGTTTTTTTACATCATCTTCTATTTCAGAAGCAATTTCTTCAAGTTCTTGTTCTGCGCTTTCATTTTGTATAGCATTTATATCAGCATTAACATCTGTTTCAATAACTGCGATTTTTGTACCTTGAGATATTTCTTCACCTTCCTTAACACAAATTTGAGCTAATATACAATCATAACTCGACGTAATTCCACAGGCAATTTGAGGAGTCTCAGCATCCGCAATAATTTCATTTTTTGAAATTTTATCGCCTACTTTCTTATACCAAGACGAAAGAACTACCTCGTCACTTGAATTGTCAAAGTTCGGAACAATTATATCTACACGCATAACAATCACCATAGTTATTCTTATATACAACAGTAAATCATAAAAACATTGTTTTTTCGTTAATTTTCAAAAAGATTGAATAAAAAAAGTCAAAATATTTTATATTGTGTAAGAATAAATAATCCGAAAATTATTCTGTAAATAACAAAACATAGCGCACTATGATTTTTGAAAAATGAATCAATCCAATAGAGTGTAATTAAACCGAAAACAAATGAAAAAATACAACCAATGGAAACTTGCATTACGTTTTCTATAACAATCTGTCCCGTAAAAAGTTTTAGTGTTTTTAAAAAACACGCACCAGTAACAGGAACTATTGACAATATCATTGAAAATCTAAAAGCTATTTGACGTGAATATCTCAGATACCTCATGACTGAATAACAAACTCCAAGACGACTTACTCCCGGAATAATTGCGAATAATTGAGCTAATCCGGTAAATATTGCGTCTTGCATCGTTACTTGCGATAATTTTTTCTTTATAAATGAAGATGATGAGTTTTCTGATACTGACCTATCCCCTTCTCTATCGCATCTCCATAATATTAACGCAAAAATTATCAATGATGATGAAATAAGAAATGGTGAATGAAAATTTATATCAAAAAAAATTTCTGCTAATCCGAAAAAGACAATTGTAGGAATATTAGCTAATACAATTATAAGAAAAAAATCACGATTATGAGAATTTTTCCTTCTAAGAAAATCCACCCCTCCTTTTGTAAGATTCCAAAACTGAGGCGCAAAAAAAACTATTACTGCAGCTAACGTTCCAATATTTAAAAATATATCAAAAGAATGTCGTTGATTAGGCAATCCCTGCATTAAAGAAAACAACATAAGATGTGTCGATGAACTCACCGGCAACATCTCAGTAATTCCTTGAATTATACCTAAAACTACAGCTTCAAACGATGTCATAAAACCGCCCAACTAAGCCGTATTATTTATTGATTTATATTTATCCTGCTGATTTACTCAACAGAAACCATACAACGTCCTTTAGAATTACGCAAAAATTTCACTGTACCGTCAGCGGTTGCAAATAAAGTATGATCTTTTCCAATCCCGACATTATTACCAGCTTTAATTTTCGTTCCTCGCTGTCTTACAATAATATTTCCGGCAAGAACAGCTTGACCTCCGTAACGCTTTACACCAAGACGTTTACTTTCCGAATCTCTTCCGTTTTTTGAACTTCCACCGGCTTTTTTTGTTGCCATAGTCTAAACTCCCAACGCTTTCTTATTTGATTTTCTCAATTTTTAAAACAGTAATAGGCTGACGATGCCCATTCTTTCTACGATAATTCTTTCTATGACTTTTTTTGAAAATCAAAACTGTTCCACGACGTTTTTGATCAACAACACTTGCCATAACTTTTACGCCAGAAACTAAAGGATCTCCTAATACAACTTTTCCATTAGATTCTGTCATAATTACTTCACTGAACTCAACGCTTTTTCCTATTTCATACGGAAGCTTTTCTACGGAAATAAAGTCACCTTCTTTTACTTTATATTGCTTTCCACCTGTCTTTATAACTGCCAGCATAATGCATTCCCTGTCTAAATATTAATAAATATGTAACATATTCGTCGCATAAACTAAACTATTCTCGCAATATTTTCAAGGTGTAATAGACTTTTTTTACGAATATGATTTATGATTCATATAATTTATTTGTAATATCCGAGTAGTAGGGGTTCATATGGAAGAAGTTGTAATAGAAGCTATCGAAAAAAAAGAAAGAGTTATTTTCATATTTCATAAGTACGGTTCAAGTAAAGAAAAATTTTCAGTTATAGGCCGCAGTCTTTCGAAAAAATTCGTTAATGCTGAAATACATATTCCTGATGGCCCTCAATTACGTGATGAAGGAGAAGGGTTTCAATGGTTTCCTTTTTTAAGCGAAGATAGCACTGTTTGGAAAGATGCGTATTATGAAGTTGCTCCGACATTGGAAACATACATTAATAATATATTAAAAGAACGAAAATTGTCATATAAAGACGTTGTTATGACTGGATTTTCACAAGGAGCTATGGTCGCTCTAATGCTAGGACTGCGTCTGGGAGTGAAAGCGATTGTGTCATTTTCAGGACAATTACTTGATCCGAATGTTGATATATCAGTGAATGGAGAAAAAACAAAAATCCTTTTAATACATGGAAAAAAAGATACAATCATCCCTGTAAAATATATGTATGAATCGCAAAAAATACTGGAAGACAGAGGAATAACCGTAAAAACATTCGTAAGTGACACAGCCCGTCATTCTATAGATATAGATATGTTAAAAACAGGAATTAACTTTTTAAAAAATCTGTAATTAAAAAAAATATCATCGCTACAAAACTCCATATATGGTGTATAATGTCTTTCCGTTTCTAGGAGAACATTAATGGAGCCAGTAAAAGGTGCACATGTAATTAATAGCGATCAAATGCGAATTTTACCTCATAATACAGAAGCAGAACAATCACTTCTGGGTGCAATTTTATTGGATAATGACCTATTGGAGAATGTATCAGAGTTTCTTCAACCTATACATTTCGCAACACCTATTAACGGGAAAATATATGACGCAATCATCAAAGTAACTTCACAAGGCTTAGTTGCGGATCCTTTGACCCTCAAAGTTTTTTTTGAAAAAAATGATGAATTAAAAAATATAGATGGCGGAAATTACCTAATTCAGCTTGTAAATTCTGTTATCTCAATATCTGGAGTTCAGGATTACGCAAAAATAATCTATGACCTTTATATACGTCGACAATTAATCTCTCTGGGAGAAGATATTTCACAAAGAGCATCAAATTTCTCTTTTGAAAATAAAGCCATTGATCAAGTAGAAATCGCAGAAGCAAGATTGTATGAGATAGCCTCTTCCGATAAACAGGGAGGGTTTGTTTCGTTTGCGGGAGCCTTATCTTCTACTATGGATGTCTTAGAAGTCGCTTACAATAGCGATAGTAGCATTACAGGCATTACGACGGGATTTATAGATATGGATAAATGGACAGGAGGTCTTAGCCGTTCTGATTTAATAATTATCGCAGGGCGTCCATCTATGGGAAAAACAGCTCTTGCAACAAATATTGCATTTAATGCCGCCGCAGCATATTCAAAAAAAGCTGAAGGAGGAGGAAAAGTCGCCTTTTATTCATTAGAAATGTCGAAAGAACAACTGGTTACACGTATTCTTGCGCAAGAGTGTAATATCCCATCTGAAAAAATTAGGAGAGGAGAAATAAAAGAAGAAGATTATACAAAATTATTAGAAGTAAAAAAGAAAATTGCAGATCTCCCTCTTTTCATAGACGATACTCCGGCATTAACTATTTCAACAGTAAGATCCAGATCCAGAAAATTAAAACGACAGTTCGGATTAGATTTGATCGTAATCGATTATTTGCAGCTATTACAGGGATCTCCAGATAAAAGAAATGAAAATCGAGTACAAGAAATTTCAGAAATCACAAGATCACTAAAAACAATAGCGAAAGAATTAGATGTACCGGTCATTGCTCTTTCTCAATTATCAAGAGCAGTCGAAGCTCGTGATGATAAACGCCCGCAATTGGCGGATCTCAGAGAATCAGGCTCTATTGAACAAGATGCGGATGTGGTCATGTTTGTATATAGAGAAGAATACTATGAAGCTCGTCGTGAACCGACTCCAGGAACTGATGACCATACGAAATGGATGGACAGAATGGCTAGAGTACATAACCTGGCAGAAGCTATTTTTGCAAAACAACGTCATGGTCCTGTGGGAACAGTGAGATTATTTTTTGATGGAAAATATACGAAATTCGATAATCTTTCGGATAGCAGAAAAATTGAGGAATCTTAAAAAATTATTTGGAGAAAAAATATGCAAGATATTCTAAAAAATGTTGAACCTTATGTGTTATCAGCTGTAGTAATAAATTTGGATAAGTTATCCAACAACTATCACAAAATAGAGAAAGAATTAGCGAACGGAACCAGCATCGGGGGAATTATAAAAGCAAATTCATATGGTTTCGGAGCAATTCCCGTAAGTAAAAGACTGTATAAAGAAGGTTGTCGCAATTTTTTTGTAGCAACGATTGAAGAAGGTGTGGAAATTCGCAAATATTTACAGTCCGACGCTAATATTTATGTTCTTGCCGGAATTATGAATGATTGTGAAGAGATTTTCTTAAATAATCAGTTAACACCGATTCTAAATGATATGTACGAAGTTGATCTTTGGATAAATTTTTCAAAAAAAATCGGGAAAAAGTTAACAGCAGCGATTCAAGTCGATACTGGAATGGTTCGCAATGGGTTATCAAAAAAAGATGTTGAAAAATACAGTAATAAAATAATGGAAAATATAAACATCGCATTTGTTATGAGCCACTTAGCATGCGCTGATATAGTAAACCATTACAAGAATACAGAACAATTAATACGTTTCAAAGATATATTATCTTTTTTCGGAAAAGGCATAAAAGCAAGTTTTTCAGCGACAAACGGAATATTTTTAGGATCGGATTATCATTTTGATATTGTTCGTCCCGGAAAAGGTTTGTACGGATTTTCAGTCAGAGAAGATAAAATCGGAATTTTTGAACCTGTAATGGATGTGTTTGCGAGAATTATTCAACTTAATGAAATCTCAAAAGGAGAAACAATCGGATACGGAGCAACATTTGTAGCTGAAAGAGATATGAAAACGGCAACACTCGGCATGGGGTACGCAGATGGATTTATGCGGAAATTTGCAGGATTCGGACATGCATTCATCAGAGATAAACGAGTTCCTATTGTCGGAAGAATATCTATGGATTACATGGTAGTAGATATAACTGACATTAAGGAAGAGTTACAAATAGGTGAATGGGCAGCTTTAACACAATCGCCGGATTATACGTTAGAAAAATGGGCTCTAGAACTTAATACTCTACCGCATGAAGTTGCTTGTCGTTTCGGACGACGAGTAAAAAAGATCTACATAGGTGAAGTTGAAAATTAACATTATTGAAAAAGTAAAATATATAGAGTACTATGCGAAGTATCTTTATGCGGGTGTAGCTCAATGGTAGAGCATAAGCTTCCCAAGCTTGTGACGAGGGTTCGATTCCCTTCACCCGCTCCATTTATATCTGTTATATGAGCATACGAGAGAAAAAATATGCTGGAAATCGCGCATTTTAATGTTAAAAAATCTTTAATTCTTATTACATTTATTTTTGCGCTTTTTTTTGGCTATGAAATCGGAAATCGTCCATTTGCTGATCCGGATGAAGGAAGGTATGTTGAAATTCCACGAGAAATGGTAGTTACCGGAGATTACATCACTCCCAGATTAAATGGATTAAAGTATTTCGAAAAACCTCCCCTTCTCTACTGGCTACAATCCGCAACAATAAAAGCTGTTGGTATGAACGAATATTCAATGCGTTTTTGGATTGTTTTTTTTGCGGTTATCGGCTGTCTTAGTGTATTTTTAGTTGGATTAACCTGTAAATCCATATCTACTGGAATACTATCAGCCAGTATTTTGGCGACAAATTTACTTTACTATGCTCATAGTCGACTAATTATACTGGATCTTGTTGTTTCAGTT
Organism: Alphaproteobacteria bacterium; assembly: GCA_017476405.1. Classification (GTDB taxonomy): domain Bacteria; phylum Pseudomonadota; class Alphaproteobacteria; order UBA3830; family UBA3830; genus BNWE01. The sequence goes on from JAFUZX010000212.1 coordinate 9,976, forward strand.
TTAATTAGCGGAACATTATGGTGTTTCTTTTTAGCTTTTGTAAGAAAAGAAAAAATACAATACAGAAAAACCATAATTATCGCAATGTATGCCTTATCAGCACTCGCCTGCCTTACAAAAGGTCTTATAGGTGCAATACTTCCGGGGTTTGTGGCTTTCTTATGGATATGTTTTACAAATAATTGGCGCAAAATTCGGGAAATTATTTATATACCGGGAATATTAGTATTCTTTTTGATATTTTTCCCATGGCATGTAATGGTATGTATACGAAATTCGGATTTCTTTCATTTTTATTTTGTCGTAGAACATTTTCTAAGATATACGACACAGATGCATTCAAGATATCAGCCTGCTTGGTTTTTCATTCCAATAGTTATAGTCGGATTATTACCATGGACAGGTTTTGCATTAGTCGCTTTAAAAAATGCCTTTATAAAAATAAAAGATTCTGAAAATATATTTTTGCTATGTTGGATTTTCGGAATATTCGGTTTCTATTCTTTTTCTAACTCTAAATTAATTCCGTATATTTTACCTATTATTCCGCCCATTTCGTATCTAACCGCAAAAATGCTGATACAAACAGAAAGTGGAGCGACAGACAAAAACTTTAAAATCGGAGCTTGGATAAATGCGTTTTTATTTGGATTATCTTTTGTCGCATTCTTTTTTGCGAAAAACAGTATTTCCGACGTAATAGCTGAATTCCCGGAAGTTATTACTCTCATAATAGCTTTTGCCGTAGTTATTTTAATGTGTGTTTTGTTATTCCTGTACGCTAGTTTTTCAAGAAAAAAAATAGATAACGCTATTATATTATATATTTTTCTTGCGGCAAATATGATGTGGATATTAAATAAAGCCGCTCCGTTCTATCAAGCAGTAAAGAAGCCTTCCGTAAAACAAATAGCGGAAATTGTAAAAATAAATCGAAAAGCAGATGATCTGGTCTTCAGTTACAAAAAATATCAACAAGATTTACCCGTATATTTAGGTTCAGTGATAGGAGTTGTCGATCATTACGGAGAATTAAATTTCGGTAATCAAGCTGAAAAAAATGACAGAATGATATCAGAAAAAGAATTGATAAAACTCTGGAGCGGTGAAAAACGTATATTTTTAGTATTAACTAGAAAAGATTATCGGCAATTCTTTCAATTCTGGAAATTACCTCATATGATACTTGATTTTGATAAAAATTTCGCTGTCATTACAAATAAATAGATATTGGAACCATAATAAAAGCCCAGCTGATGATTTTCGAGTGACAATAAAAAAGAGAGAATATTATTCTCTCTTTTGAAATAAA
>JAFUZX010000213.1 GCA_017476405.1 Alphaproteobacteria bacterium
AAATAAACAGATTAAGTGAAGTTTTGGAACACATTAGTGATTTAGAAGAATATATCAGCATAGATACTTATTTTGACGATGTTATACAATATATAATCAGCAATTGTCCAAACATAAAATACCTAAATTTACAAAAACAAGAACTTAAAAACGAAACTTTAAAATTAATCGCTGATCGTAATCTGAAAATAGTTGTTATGTTAAACGGAACTGATTTTTCTTATTTCGAAAATCATATATCTGAATTAGAAAAACAAGGTATTCTTCGCAATAATATTATTGTTGATCCCGGTATTGGCTTTGGAAAAACAAAACAAGAAAATATAAATATAATAAAGAATGATCTACATAAATTAAAAGAATTTGGTTGTGAAGTTATGCTCGCTCATTCAAGAAAGTCTTTTATATCAAATTTTTCTAATACTACAGCAGAAAACAGGGACATAGAAACGATTGCGATATCAGCATATTCATTTGATTCAACCGAAGTTGATTATTTACGTATACATGATGTTAAAAGCCATATGAGATTTTTTGTTACAAAAAAATATATGGAAAATTAATTATCGTCAGACGCATTATAAATTTGTCAATCTTCTCTCTTTAAAAAAACTATTTTTTTTGGTATATATTTTAGTTATTACTGAGTTAATCAGTGATAGGGTTGCGAATTTAGGTGTTATGGGTATACCTGGTTCGTATTTTGTTTTATTTTTTAAATCGGAGGAAAAAGTGCCCAAGTTAAAAACAAAAAGCGCAGCTAAAAAGAGATTTAATTTTACGGCTTCTGGAAAAATTATAGCTCAACCTGCATTTAAGCGTCATAATTTGAGAAAAAGACCTCAAAAAATGAAGAGACAGACTCGTGGAACAATGATTTTAAGTTCCAGAGATACTAAAAATGTTATTAAATATATGCCATACAGATAATAAGGAGAGCTAAAATATGTCTAGAGTAAAAAGAGGAATGACCGCGCATGCTCGTCATAGAAAAGTAATCGAGTCATCAAAGGGATTTAGAGGCCGTTCAAGCACCTGTTTTCGAGCCGCTATCGAACAACTCGAAAAATCTATGCAAAGAGCTTACAGAGATAGACGCAATCGCAGAAGAGATCTACGTAGACTATGGATTATAAGAATTAACGCCGCAGTAAGAAATTACGGGTTAAAATATTCTCAATTCATAAACGGATTGAATAAAATCAATTTATCGCTCGATAGAAAATTATTATCAGAATTAGCAATAAATGATAAAGTCGTATTCGAAGAAATCGTAAACAAAGTAAAAGCAGCTTTAGCTTAATTTTCTTGTTTATTATGTTATAGGGAAGGTACGCATGATCGGAAATAAAATTTGTGAACTGCCTGATGGCTATAAACCTTCTGAAAAAGAAGAGTTTATGTGTGATTTTCAGCGTGAATATTTTAGAAGAAAATTAGAAAAATGGAAATCTGATATATTAAATGATAATGAAGAGGTTCTAAAATATTTGCAAGAAGAAGGGAAAATGTGCACAGATATTGCCGATCGTGCATCATCTGAAACTGATTTAGCATATGAATTACGTAGTAAGGATCGCGCAAGAAAGCTTATAGCAAAAATTGATGAAGCATTATTACGTATTGATGCCGGAACTTACGGATACTGTATCGAAACCGGTGATCCTATTTCATTAAAACGTTTGGAAGCTCGTCCTGTCGCAATGCTAAGTATTGAAGCACAAGAACGGCATGAAAAACAAGAACGTGTTCATAAGGACGATTAAAATTGATGACAGATGAAAAAAAAGAACAGGGTTTACAAGAAAAATCGAATAGAAAATTCTACGATAGATTTTATTTATTTTTAAAAAAATTAATAGATAATTGAAAAAGAGGCAATACGAACAAAGAAAAAGAAGATAATAAGGTAAGTTTAAAAGAAGATATAAAATTTATCACATTATTCATTATAATTTTTTCTATGTTTCGTTTCTTTATATATGATTATTATATTATTCCTTCAAGTTCCATGGTTCCATCTTTGTTAATAGGAGATATGCCTTTGGTGGAAAAATGGACATATGGATACAGTCGACATAGTATTTGGTTCAGTCCACAATTATTTTCAGGTAGAAAGTTTTTCAAAAATAATGTAAAACGAGGAGAAGTTATTGTATTTAAAGCTCCTGAAGATAATGATACAAATGTTATTAAACGAGTTATTGGACTTCCGGGAGATAAAGTTTCCGTAAAAAAAGGAGTTATTCACGTTAATGGGAACCCGGCTTCTTTAAATTTTAAAAATCGTTTTATTTATGAAGATACCAATCGAAGAACTTTTGATGAATTAATGGTATACGAAGAAAAATTGCCTCTTTCAGATACGCCTATTCATACAGTAGCGTATTATGAACCGGCTGCAAATTCAGCTGTCAATAATTTTGATGAAATTACGGTCCCTGAAGGTTATTATTTTGTTATGGGTGATAATCGAGATTTTTCAAAAGATTCTCGATGCGGTCTGGGAATGGTTCCTGAAGAAAATCTCATGGGTCGAGCTATATATACAATATATTCGATAGCTAATGGCGTAAAATTATGGGAGTTTTGGCTATGGTTCCAAAATATAAGATATCGTCGTATATTGAAGAAAATAGTTTAATCTAAAAATTAGTATGAATGATTTAATTGATATTACAGAATTAGAACAGATAATCGGGCATAAATTCAGCGATCAAAAGTTATTAAAAACAGCTATTACACATCCGGGATTGAATAAAAATATATCATCCACAGCATTTGAAAAACTGGAATTTCTTGGTGATAGAGTGCTTGGGTTGTCTCTTTGCGGTTTTTTATATAATAGATTTTCAAAAGAAACAGAAGGAGAACTCGCCGTAAGAATAGCGACATTAGCGGGAACTGATTTTTTGATATCCCTAGCGAAAAAAATGAAACTTATTGAATATTTTAGAATTCCAAAAGATTTTTATATATCCTGTCACAAAAATTCTTCAGCAATTGCTGACATGATGGAAGCTATATTTGGCGCAATCTTTTTAGATTCCAATTTTGAGTCCGCCCAAAATGCGATATTAAACATATATAAAAACGATATTGAAAAAATTATATATAAAAGAAAAGATTCTAAAACTCAATTACAAGAAATATCGCAAGCGCAAACAAAAAAAATACCTATTTACCGTTTATTAAAAGTTGTGGGTGAAACACATAATCCCGTTTTTGAAATAGAAGTTAACGCTTGCGGAAAAAGTGCCGTTGGTCAAGGTAACTCAAAAAGAAACGCAGAACATAATGCAGCGGAAAACTTATTAAAAATATTATAAGGTAAAAAAGTGAAAAAGTGTGGATATATTGCTATATTAGGTGAAACGAACGCCGGAAAATCAACTTTAATAAATAAA
>JAFUZX010000214.1 GCA_017476405.1 Alphaproteobacteria bacterium
ACTGCGATTAACGTTTAATGTTTTTGTATAAGCTATTACTGATTCAAATACCGTATCAAACGAATATAAATGCTTGCTATCTTTCATCATGCCAAAATATCCGTTCACTATATGTATGTAATGATTACTTCCAAAACCGCTTTCTAATGCCGCTTGTGCCGCAGCAAGCGAAATTGGTACCGGCGCTACTCTGTATAACAGTTCCTTTAAATTAGAAGTTTTATAAAAATCACAAATCATATAGAATTTTCGCTTTTGAGATTCCGATAATTTATTAACTCCTTTTTTATTAACGAAATTAACCAGTTCCCGATGTTCCATAATTATTTTATTTACGCATTTTACGGCTGCGATTATATGTTTCAAAAACAACTCTCGTTCCGTTTTTAAAGCTGAATTAATCTGTTTTACCGTAGATAAAGCCAGTGGAGGTATCGTTCGACTATCTGCTTGTTGAAAATTTATCCCTTTCAAAAGATTAGAATGAATCGCTGAATGATTTTTGTTTACAAGCAAATTACATTTAAATAGTTCATCTCTGATTTTTCTTGCATCTTTTACAGGTGCTGTATTTTTTTCCGAAGGTATGGTAATAGTCGCCTGATCACTGCAAAAAGAACAGATAAAAGCAAAAAGAATAATTGAGATTTTCTTTTTTATCTTCATAATCAGACAGACCTTATTTCTATATCTTCAGAAACCATTTTTCGTAAAGTCGCCTGTACAGCGTTTTGAAGTGTTATGGTCGCTCTTGGACAGTGAGAACAAGCTCCTTCTAGTCGTACGGATAGCACATTTCCGTCTAAAGATATTACAGATATATCTCCACCATCATTATTTAAAGCCGGACGTATATCTTTATTTATCACTTCCGTTATTTTTTGCAAAAGTTCAGAATTATGATTCATTTTTCACCATGATAACAAAATTAAATCCATTATATATCAAATTTAATTTAAAGTCAACTTTTAAGTGGAACTGTACTAATTCTTCTTTTATAGCTATTTTCTATATAATTATATTATAAAAAGGGTTATTATAACTATATGAAAATCATACGATTGAAAACCATAGACAGTACGCATCTTTATGCTATAAGATTAGTAGAGAGTAATTCCTCTGCTTTAAAAGATGCGGAAAATATCGCAATCGTCGCTGAGGAACAAACCAATGGAATAGGCCGTTGTAAACGACAGTGGGTATCTTTGAAAGGTAATTTATTCACTTCTGTTATTATGCGAATGCCTATCAGTAATGACCTGGGGCAGTTATCATTAGCGACAGCTTGCGCCGTTCATGAAGCGATATGTAATTATCTTTCTGATGAATCATATGTCTCTGATTTGAGTTTACATTGGCCGAATGATGTGTATTATAAACAGAAAAAGATAAGCGGTGTTCTTTTAGCTGTTTCTAATAATTTTTTGATAATTAGTGTCGGTATAAATGTAGAAAAATGTCCTGACGATGAAAATATCGGTCGACAATCTACCTGTTTGCGTAAAATAGTGTTATCTAATGTTGAGTTGCATCTTAATGAATTATTATGTATTCTCTTGGAGCGTATAGAAATGTGGATAACTCAGTTATGTAAAGCTGGATTTCCTGATATAAAATCATATTGGTTACGAAATATTAATGATATTAATTGTAATGTAACAATAAAGAACGGACTTTTTATCGTAAATGGTTTTTTTTTAGGTATAGATGATTCAGGAAAAGCTATTTTAGAAAACGAAAATGGACGTGTTTTAATATCCAGCGGAGATTTTTTTGAATCAAAATAGAAATATTGAAAATAAAATAGGATAAAATAATCGTGAGTACTAATAAATCAGAAATAAAGAAATTATCAAACGGATTACATCTTATTCCTATAGGAGGATGTTCGGAAATCGGTATGAATTTGTACGCCTATGTATTCAATGATCAATGGATCTTGGTAGATATGGGAATGGGGTTTGACAATGAGCTAGGTAGAGAATTACTTGTTCCTTCTCCAGAAACATTGTTAAAAAACAAATCGAAAATTAAAGCTTTGTTTATAACTCATTCACATGAAGATCATATAGGCGCCATTCCATATATTTGGCCTATGATTGAATGTCCGATTTATGGGCGTTCGTTTGCTATTGAAATGATTCGTGATAAATTATCTCAGTTTAATTTAGCAAATAAAGTCCCTCTTATAAAAGTATACCCAGAAAAAACTGTTTCTGTTGGTAATTTTTCTGTTGAATTTATTACTGTTGCGCATTCTACACCTGAATCATCGGCGTTAGCTATTACAACTCCAGATGGAGTCGTGTTACATACGGGAGATTGGCGTTTGGATGATGATCCGGTTTTAGGTTCAAAAACAGATGAAACAAAATTGAAAGAATACGGTGATAAAGGTGTTCTTGCTCTCGTATGTGACTCAACAAATGTTTTCAGAGAAATAAGATATGGATCAGAAAAAACGGTTCGAACCAATCTTGTTGAAATTGTAAAAAAACACAAAAAAAATAGAATATTAGTAACTTGCTTCGCTTCGAATTTAGCACGTTTGGAAACTTGTTTTATTGCAGCAAAAGAAAGCGGACGACAATTAGTTGTTGCCGGCAGATCTTTAAAAAAAATAGAGAAAATCGCTCGAATTGCCGGTTATTTTCAAAAAATACCTCCGTTTATTGAAGACCGAAAAATTAATTCGCTTGCTCCGGAAAAAGTTCTTATTGTGTGTACCGGTAGTCAGGGAGAGCAAACATCAGCTTTAAGTAAAATAGCGCAAGATACTCATAAATTTATTAAGTTACAAGATAATGACTTGATAATATTTTCTTCTCGAGTAATTCCCGGTAATGAACTTGCTGTTTTAGATATACAAAACTCTATTGTTAAGAAACACATAGAAATTATAACGGATATAGATTGTGAGATTCATGCATCTGGACATCCAAGTAGAGAAGAATTACAGCATCTTTATTCACTTGTAAAACCTCATTATCTTATTCCGGTTCATGGAGAAACAATGCAGCTTTATAAACATGCTGAAATTGCGAACAAATATGGTATAAAGAATGTAATTATCCCACAAGATGGTAGTGTTATAAGATTATCAAATAAAAGTTCTAAAATCGTTGATAAAGTTAATGTCAGTGTTCTTGCTGTTGATGGAAATAAGCTTATTCCGATTGATGGTGTAGTTTATAAACAGCGAAAAGCAATGTCCATAAGCGGAATAGTCAGCGTAGTAGTAAAATATTCTCATGGGTTAATAAAAATAACAGACATGACTTGTTATGGGATTTTTGAAGCTTCTGAGCAAGAAGAGCAAGAAAATATAAAGCAAGATATCTTATCAGAAATAAAATTGTCTCTGGAAAGTATTTCAAAAGGGAAATCAAAAGCAAATGATATAAAAATTGCGGTTGAAAAAATAATAAAAACAACTTTTCTTGATCTAAGAGGGAAAAAACCTGTCGTTTTGGTGCATATGATCGAGAATTAATTTTTTGTTTGAATGTTCTTAAAATAGAAACTTCATAAATAATTTCAAACGAAAATATATATTATTGTAAATAAAATAATTTAAATCTTGATATTATTTAAATTAATTCTAATATAATATATTGTAATTTGTTGTGTAGTATGTGGTGTATTAATGGAGTCTATAGTTATTGTTTCTGCGGCAAGAACTCCTCTTGGCGCATTTGGTGGTGCGTTTAAATCAGTATCGGCAACAGAACTTGGAAAAAACGTAATTAGAAAAGTTGCGCAAGGTTTGTCAGATAAAATTGATTCAGTTTATATGGGATGTGTGTTGTCTGCCGGATTAGGACAATCAGCTGCTCGTCAAGCGACTTTATTTGCAGGATTGGATATTTCAGTACGTTGTGTTAATGTAAACAAAATATGTGGATCAGGTATGGCAGCTATAATGATGGCCAAAAACGCTATCTTAGCTGGTGAATCAGACGTTGCTGTAGCCGGAGGTATGGAAAGCATGACTAATGCGCCGTATTTGTTGGAAAAAGCTCGTTTTGGATATCGTTTTAATGACGGAAAAATCATTGATCATATGGTTAAAGATGGTCTTTTAGATGCATATGAGCAATGTGTAATGGGGGCTTATGCTGAAAACGCTGTAGATACATATTCATTTACCAGAGAAGAGCAAGATAAATATACATTAGAGACTTTTGCTAAAGCTCGTAAAGCTATTGAAAACGGAAGTTTTAAAAATGAGATAGTATCTGTTCCGGTAAAAATAAAAAAGTCAGAAAAAATAATAGATACAGATGAAATTCCATTTTCTGTTGATTTGGAAAAAGTGCCGAATTTAAAACCGTCGTTTAAAGAAAATGGGACAATTACCGCAGCTTCTGCCAGTTCAATATCTGATGGTGCGGCTGCTTTGTTACTTATGAAGGAATCAAAAGCGAAAGAATTAGGGGTTGTACCTCTTGCTAGAATAGTTGCCCAAAGTTCTTTTTCTCAAGCTCCTAGATTATTTGCGACTGCTCCTATTGGCGCTATAAAACAAGTCCTTGAAAAATCGCATTGGGGCATTAGTGATGTGGATCTTTTTGAAATCAACGAAGCATTTGCTGTTGTTGCAATGTCAGCTATAAAAGAATTTTCAATTCCTGCGGAAAAGGTAAATATTTTTGGTGGTGCATGCGCACTCGGACATCCGCTTGGAGCAAGTGGCGCAAGAATAGTTGTAACGTTACTGAATGCTATGCGATCAAAAAACGCAAAAAAGGGGCTTGCAACCTTATGTGTCGGTGGAGGGGAAGGCGTTGCAATGACTTTTGAAAGAATTTAAATTTTTTTTATTTTACCTATTGCGTTATAAGTTTTTTTTATTTATTTTATAGCGGTGTCGGTATGATATGTTAATCAATATGTCGCAGTTAGATTTATTGATTTTATCGGCTCGGTAAGGGCAATTAGCTCAGTTGGTAGAGCATCTGACTTTTAATCAGGTGGTCGCAGGTTCGAATCCTGCATTGCCCACCATTTTTATATTTTTATTAATGAGAATTTTTTTTAAGATCAAGTATCTCACTAATATAACTCAATAAGTGATTATATACGAAATTTTATGCCTTCATTGCTAACATTTTAGAAAAACTGAATGTTTTTAAAGTATTTAGATACTTATAATGCAAATGTATTCTTGTATTTATTATAAATACGAAAAATCTGCTGGTAAAAGAACCATATGAGATAAATTTAGATCACAACAGATCTGCATTTATAGTTTTCTCTACTGATTTTTGAGGATCATTAATTAGATATTGATTTATGTAGTCTATAGATGAAAAAAATTATTCGCTTACATTTCTCCTTATTTCATTAAATTGCGACAAGTAAGTTAAATTAATAAAAAATGACAAAAAAATACTTGCAATAATACGCTTTAATCTTTATCATAGTAGAAAAATAGTCAAAATGGGGATAAATATAATTATGAAAAAAATCGCATTTAGCGGTATTTTATCGCTTCTTCTTGGGTATACTGCTTGGGGAACAAATATTTCGGATTTGTCGATGGTAGGTTGCGCTCCAAATATACGAACAACTTCGGAGTCATCGACGTCAATTGTAACGAAAGATTCACATTTATATGAACAACTTGGACCGACTCTCGCTCTCATGAAAATGTTTCTTCGTGAAGATTTTAAACCCTTGCCGTCAGGCTTAAAAGATAATGTTCAGGCATTTTTTTCGTCAGAAAAATATAATCCACACGATTGTATGGCGGCGGAAATGCAGAGAATAGAATATGATGACGAATTAGGCGGTATTCTATGCGATTTGATACGTAATGAGCAAGAACAAGCAAAAAAAGGAAATGTGACTCTGTATCATGGTTTGTCAGGTGAGATGTTTTTTATATACCGATATCTGGCTGAATTCTTTTCTGCTCTTACCGACCAAGATCTGGGCAAATTCATTTTTAGAGGCGATCATCTTTATGCGAAGAATCCGACAAACGGAAAAATTTTTCAAAATATGCGTGAAATTCAAGAATTTTACAGAAGCGGATACTTCGGAAAAATAGACAATTCATATGGTATAGGTGATTATAGACGTGGCATTGATAAAATGACTATGCACTGTAATATTGCATTGTCAGCAAGTCCAAATACATCCAAAACAACTGCCTCTTCAGTTGGTTTTATGTGTCAATCATTTAGCGTAAATGAACATAAGATATTTGATATAGTCTGTTCTGCTTTTGTATTGCAAGGAATGTCAATAATAGACGCTCGACGAAGCGCAGCAGAAGTTGAGGATTTTTGTAATAATATATTTGCTGTCCAAAATAAAAAGAATGGCGGAATTTTTGCTATAAGCATGCCGAAAGAAGTCTCAGATAATCTTGCGTTGCATGTTATGTCAGGAGGGCTACAATATGATCTCTCTTATATTAAGTTATTGAATGAATTGAAAGCTTTTTTCCAGGCGTCTGGAGAATATCAAAAGGTACTATACTCTCTTCGTTCATACACTTCTGACACGTTGATTAGTGATTGGGCAGAAACTATAAAAAATGCATTTGGGGCAATGGATTTATCAGTTGAAAAAAAGCAAGAGTTAGAAAAAATTCTTCAATCGTTTCTTGATTCTCGTGTTTCAAATGGAACTTCAATAAGCTATCTGCTGGAATGTTTGCAAAATGCGGTATCCCACTCGCAAAGCGATGAAGATATTCGCAATTTGACTAATGAAATTTCATTGTATCTGCACCCATTAGTTAAAATGGACATTCAGGGATTTCTTCGTCATCCGATGTCCACTGATACACAAACAGAGTTCGATCTTAAGTTACGGAAGTTGGCTTCAGCTCACGCTAATTTAATTTTGAGTAGCCGTATGAAACCAATTGATGGTGCGTTTCTTATACCAAGACATAGTGCGATCTCTGAATCTGCGGAGTATCAAATTGACGCAATTCCATTTTTAATTGGACTTGGCAAGCTGGAAGAAGTAAAAAAAATCGCAATTCAGAATCCACGATTTTATGAGAATGCGACAATCAGAAAACTGCTGATTGGAAAAGCGTTACAAGGATTAGGAGAAGGTTTTAAATCAATACTTGATTATGTTGAGCAAATATGTGAGAAGTCCTTCTTTTCTCTTTTGCCTCCTGAACATTTAGATTTGTTCATAAATATCGCTATTAAAAAAGACAAGTATCAAGTATTAGATCATTTATTTAAATTTGGTATATCTGAACAAATGCTTGTAAATATGCTTTCCTCAATATTTCACGCCAACTTTATTTATTGTAGCGGAGGAAATTACCTAATTTATTGTAGCGAAGGAAATTACCTAGATAAAATGCTCGAAACACAACCTTTAAGTCAAACGGCAATGGAAAATATAATTTTGCACGGAGATCCTGCTATTCTTGTCGCTGAGAGTATTATAAGTTTCATAAAACACGGTTTTTCTTTTAATCCAAATGAAACAAAAGGAAAAGAACATCTGAATGCATGGTTAGAAATTTGTAAAAAACATCAACATTTAGCAAGTTCTATAATTGATATCATCGAACACTACAAGTTAACTTATGAAAACGCTAAGGATTTATACGTATTTGTAACTAATGAACAAATTCAATCATATCATTTTGATGATGGCAGTTCTAAAGTCGACTATGAAATGCTCGAGAACAGCTATAAAGTTAAAATAGGTGAGCTCGAAGTTATTGTTCCATTCACAGATTTAGATAAATTTTTTATTGCTCCATACAGCTACGAGGATAAAAGTAGAATTGCTGAACATTTATCGCAACGTTTTGGTAGAGTGTATGATATAGATCTGATCAGTGCATTTGTTAGCTTACAATACTCTATTAAACGAAACGGATATGTATTTGTTTCATTGGGAGTTCCGGAAAATTACAAATGGTTGGCTGAATTGAAAAATGTAAAAACACTGGATGAAGCCAAACAATTGGTTTATGAATTGGATGATTTAAATATTTTGCTGCAGAATTTACACTTGTTGGATAACTTGCCGGAAGTTCAAGAACAAGCAGAAAGTAGATTTATGTCATTTTCTTTTGGAAAAATAGCTAATTTTAACTATCTAAAAACTACGAGAGAACATATCGTAAATGAGTGGTTCGAAAAAATATTGAAAGAGTACAAAACAATAAGTGAGAAAAGTGAAATAATACATGATTATTCTGCTGCTGCCGATAAAAAAAGAAGTGTATTCCATGATATGCTTCATCAGCAAGGTCTTCCTCTTTCAATTGCAACAGGGATTATTACAGATGGCTACGATTATGAATTTTATTTTGATCTTAATGATGTATTAGTTATCTTAAGCCGCATGTGGAAGTACAATCCATCTGGATTTTTGCTTTTTAATAGAGAACAAATTCAAAAAAATAGTTCGTTTTTTAATGAGTTTTTAGAAAATGAGATGAATTTGCATCCTGAATTAATAAAAGATAAGGAATTCGTGTTTAAACTTTTTCAAATACAACCATTGCCTCAGTCGATATTAAACGATAAAAGAAAACTTAAAGAGTTGTTTTTTATGTTGAATGCTCACGAGCAGAGAATAATACTTTTTGAGAATAATAATCTAAA
>JAFUZX010000215.1 GCA_017476405.1 Alphaproteobacteria bacterium
CGGGATGGACTCAATGGTTAGTTGACGATGAAAAGCTGGAATAAGTCGCACTGAATGCAAAGTTTTCTTTGTGTAGGGTACCATGTTATATAATTTTTAGATTCGCTTCTAAAGTTGCTGCGGTGGATCATGTTGTCTGTAAGACCGGGTATCTAGAATTGATTGACGAGTTCAAAGGATGCCGATTTCTTCCAAGCATCTTAGCATAAGTTGAAAGACCTCACCGTTATTTATGCTTTTTAAATTAGGTACGTTTTCAAGTAAGAAGGCTTTCGGTTTTTTGGCTTTTAAAATTCTTTCGATTTCAAAAAATGCCTGACCTCGTTCATCTGCAAAACCTTTTTTAATCCTGCAACAGAAAATGATTGACACGGGAAACCTGCCAGTAAGATGTCATGATCTGGAATTTCTGAAGCCGAAATTTTTCTTATGTCGCCGAAGATGTTTTTATCTTCGAAATTTACGGTGTAATATGTTCCCATTATATTCAACTGAAAATATTTTTTTGTCCGATGGTTATGAATTTTTATTATTTGTAACTTATCTTGTTTGCTATGTCCTTATTACAATAAATTGTTTTATAGGATTAATTGTTTACACATAATTAATAGTTATATATACTGTAGGTAGAGTTTTTTGGAGAATAACGCATGAGAAAATTTATTTTTATTTGTTCATTTGTATTAATATATACTACTTCCTTTAGTTCTGAACATTATTTGCCAAGTTCATCTAAAACTTATTGTATTTTTTCTGAAGTTGAGGCCCCAAAATCAGAACTTAAAGAACTGGAAACAATAGATGGTATAGAAGGATCCGAGCTTAAAAGTGAAACAATAGAACAGTTGCAGAGAGAGGCGCAAAATCTTTCAAATGAAGGAAAAGTCAATGAAGCGATTCAGAAGTTTGAAGCAGCTTTTTGTGGAAATCCCTATTTATATGAAAAAGTTAAAAACCTACAACAACTTGAAGATGAAAAAAACGTATAATCGAAGCTAATATACTAGCACATTTATATCAAGGAAATAGAACTTGCGCAAAAAATATTGTGTTAACACTTAGACAAAATAATAGAGATAATACATCGTTATATTTATTTTGGTTACAAGTTGCAAAAGAACTTAGATTGCCTATTTCCAGATAATTGTAAAAACAAAAGGTAAGAAAAATGTCAACTAATAAATTGCTTTATATATTTGTTCTATTATTTTTTAGTATTTCACAAACAGTAGCGATGAGTAGTTTATTAGGAAATAAGTTTACATATGCTGCTAACACCTCACTTTCTTTTCAAGAATTATTTGATAGTTATATTGCAAAAATTAATAAGAACCCAATAGGGTATTCTTTAATTGAAAAGTTAAAAAAGAGCGTAAAAGAGCTTAAGGATAATTGTCCGACAATTGAAATTAAGAATATTTCAGGAAGTGAAGGAAATACAGAATTTAGACATGGTCTTACAAGTAATCAATGGGATAAATATGGAATTCCAACTAAAATACAGAAATATTAATTAACTTAGATAATGCTGAAATTATTGCGGGAGTTCCATATTTAGACAGTTTTTTTGGTGTTTCTGAATGCTTGGGAGAACATATAAAAATAGGATTGCAAGACGATAAAAAAGTTAATGTTTATAGAATATCGAAGATATTATCTCCCTTTTATATTATCGTAGCACATGAACTTATTCATCTAAAACATTTTTTAGATACTTGCTTGCGAAGAGATGAAGCTATCACATATGGAAATGCTTTACGAATTCAAGATTATAATGATTTACCGGATGGATTAGATTTACCAGAATTAAGCGAAGAACACTACTTCCCTATAAAAGCATTAAGAAGAGAGATTCCCTGGACAAATTATGAAGAAAGAAGAACAGTAATTGGGCCTGATATTGATAATATTTCCGAACTTTCATTTAGAGTTGTAGCTGGATTACCTATAAGGTACATATATCAAGGGCCAGGTAATTGCTTTTGTGAAATGAGTTCTATCATTCATAAAATTGTAAAACAAGCTTTTGTAGAGTATTCTATAGAAAACATTGATAAGTTAATATCTGCTTTAATTCCTGACGGATATTTGAAAGATTATGATCATTGTGAAGACATATCCAGTTATCTTCCATTAAAAATTAGATTAGCTCTTTTCGATAATAATACAATAATAAGAGAAGCTCATATTAACGGACAGCAAAAAAAAGAGGAAGCGAAAAATTTTTTAAATAAAGAAAGAAGTAAAGCGTCGATTAATATAATTAATTGAAATTATCCTTATTGAATTATTCAATTTCTTTTTTTTCCTGGAATCAGATTCGTTTTTTTGTTTTGATATTATCATTCTTTTGCATCTGTCCGGCGATCGATTCCGAGAGCGATTGCTGCTGCTCTTGCGTAAATGCGACAATCGAGAGCTTCGTTGCGATCTCGGGTTTTCTGCCATTCACGTTTTGGATATCCTTTTACGATTTTTGTAACGAGCTGTTCGGCAGTGAGTTGTTGAAAATATTCCGTATTGTATTCGGGAAAATGGCAGCATGACGCTGTACCCGTTGTTTCACCTTCACGAATTGGTTCGGCCTTAAGCCAGCTGTAAAGCTCACTTTTCAAAATTGAGACGCCGATTTTCCATAATCAGGCGCATCTCCTTTTTCTTCCCAAGTTAATCCGAGAGTCGTGTTCGTCCACGCTTTCAGAAGTTGCTCGTCATCTTTCGCCATTTCGTAATTTTGCAAACAAGCGTTCCAACTGAGCCAACCGACAGGCGAATAAAGCGAGTTCAAGTGAAATCCGATTACTTTTTCTGAGATTTTTTCTTCGTTTCGACTCCGACAATTAAATCACTTATCAACTATCCATAAATATCATTTGGTCTATATTAAATATTTTTTAAAGATTTTTTGCAAAAATTGAAAATTAGATAAGAAACATAATATCAAGTAATACTGAAACGGATATGATCAGCAAAATATGAATCGTATTATTAAACAAAAATCAGAAAATACATTAAGATCTGTCATTCGGAATATATATCTGTTTATGCATAAAATATTTTCCTTAATCATGATTATCTTAACCGTGGGGTGCTCAAACATATATTATAATGAAAACGCATTTACCGAATTATGCCGTACAGAAGACAATATTTTTAAAATTTACGAAAACAAAAACTCAAAAATTTTTATTCAATACAAAAATAACATCATAAATTTAAATGAATCATGCTGCCGAAGTTCAGCAAAAATATATAAATTAAAAAACGGAGACGCACTTTTAAGTATTCTTCAAAGCGTTGGAACAGGCGTATATATCAATAAATTATTACTCTTACACGTAGAAAAAGGAAAATTATACCCTCAGAAGTTCAGCATCGAAGAACTTTTTTCAAAAGCTCGGGAACAAATTAAATTAGTAGTGGATAATTCCGCAAAATTAGTAAAATTGATTAATAAAAATTATGAAATTTCTTTTCCTGTCGAAGAGCAATATTTGGATATTACTTCATTAAAAGCTGTATTTTCACCAAATCAAATAAATTATGATCTAGGAGATTCACCAAAAGTATCCTTCGTAATATCTCTCATTAAAAAAGAAAACG
>JAFUZX010000216.1 GCA_017476405.1 Alphaproteobacteria bacterium
GCTTGAAAGATGGTGTTTCATTCCAATTAAAAAACGTAAAGTGTTCAATATGAACACATACCCTATTCAAATTGAATACAACATTGTGTTCAAAGTGAACACAGAAATATTAATAATATTAATACTATATCAATATATTCCGCTCCGCTCGGTTGTTTCCATCTTCAGTTACAGTTCATCCGCTCAATCTTCAATAAGACTGAATACAGAAATACAATCGGCGATTGCAGATTGATCGGCTGTTAATCCTCTGTTTGAGAACGTTTTCCAGATTCACAAACAATCATATTATCCGTTCGTGAATAATCAATAACTTTTTGAGGTAAAAAGATATGAATTATAAAGATTTACTTGAAATAGTGAAACAATTTTTAAAGGTTTCCGGATTGCCGGTAACGGTATTCTGTCGGCGTGTTAGGTGCGCTCCATCGACCTATTACCGATGGCGACGGCAAGAAACAAGAATATCGTTCAATCTCGCACGAAGAATACGAATTTTCCTCGGCGATTGCATAGAGGCAGCAATGGACATATACGCATAAAGCGGTACTTTAGAAGGAGTGATCATTATTTCCGATTCCGTATTAACAGCAAAGAAGACTATCCAGAAATTGAAAGATTTCGAAGAAAGTGTCCCTCTTTGGTTAAGAGAACTCTTGACGATAGAACAGGCATCGAAGCTTTATAACATCGGCATAAATCGCCTCCGTGCTATAACGGACGACGCAAATTGTCCGTTTGTCGTGTATGTTGGTAGCAAACGCATGATTAAACGGCGAAAGTTCACCGCATATATCAATTCTGATTTATGTTATTCCGTTTGAAGTCTCCGCTTTAGTATGCTATAATGTCAACACTGCTAAAGCGTTTCACAGGAAGGAGGTTTCATGTCAAAGAAGAAACGCCAAGACAGAAGAGGAAGAGTTTTAAAAAAAGGTGAGTATCAGAAAGAGGATGGTTATGAATATCGCTGGACTGCTAAAAACGGCAAGCGATACAGTAGACATGCCCCAACGCTTGAGGGATTGCGACAGATTGAACAACAGATTCAGAAGGATATTGCAGACGGCATCAATTCTGATTCGGTAGACAAGACGGTTGCAGAACTTGCAGAAGAATACTTTGATATTAAAAAACTGAAGTGGAAACGAAATACAGTTCGTGCATATACTACAGCCCTCAACACTATCAAAGCATCTTCCTTCGGCAAAAAGAAGCTGAAGACTGTTACAAAAAAGATGGCTCAAAAATGGTTTCTTCAGTTGAATAAAGATGGTTATAAAAGATCCACAATAGAGCTAATCAAAAATATTTTACATCCAGCGTTTGAAGATGAGGTTGATGAAGACCATATCCGCAAGAATCCATTTCGTTTCAATCTTTGCGATTTGTTACCAGATGATTCAGCCAAACGCCAAGCATTGACAGAAGAACAAACAGCCCATTACATGCAGTTCCTTCGCCAATACGGAACAGGATCTTATCTTGATGATATAATTATCTTGAAAGAAACTGGCGTCAGAATCGGCGAATTATACGGCATCACAATCAAAGATGTTGACTTGAGCAATAAAGTTCTGCATATCGAACGCCAATTAGGGCGAACTGCTGATAAGCAATGGTTTATCGAAACGCCAAAGAGCAAGTATAGCAAACGTGATATACCATTGAC
>JAFUZX010000217.1 GCA_017476405.1 Alphaproteobacteria bacterium
TTGACGATACGATGTTTTATTGCTATTATTCCCGATAAGGAATGAATGATATGATAAAAACAGCTAAAGATTTGGGCGCATTAATAAGGCAACGCAGAAAAGAGATGAGGCTTTCTCAGGCGGATCTTGCAGGAATTTGCAACGTCGGGAATCGTTTTTTGGTGGAATTGGAAGCAGGAAAACCAACTGTTCAGTTCGATAAGGCATTACATGTTGCTGCAAATGTCGGATTGGAACTTCACGTACGTAAAAAAGGAGATGAAGCTTCATGAAGTCTCTTGATGTGAAATACAATGGTCAGAATGTAGGAAAATTATCGCAAGATGAATCCGGAAAAATGTCGTTTCAGTATGATTCTGAATGGCTTTCAAATGGTTTTGCAATCTCAATGTCTTTGCCTCTGCGAAATGAATCATTTTCGGAACAAAAATGTCGTCCGTTTTTTGAAGGATTACTGCCGGAAGACGCTATTCGAGAGGAAATTGCTCGTAATCTCGGTGTTTCGTCGCGCAGTGATTTCGCTTTACTGAGAGAAATCGGAGGAGATTGTGCCGGAGCAATAAGCGTCGGCGATTCTAAAAATACTTCTTCTGAAAAATATGAGGAACAGATCGAAGGTAAAAGATTAATTGAGTCCTTAAAACCATTGACGGGAAAACCGTTGTTTGCGGGAGAGAAAGACGTAAGACTCTCGATCGCTGGCTCTCAGAGGAAATTGCCTATCATTTACAAAGACGGTAATTTTTATATTCCTCACGGAGATATTCCGACAACTGCGATTATAAAACCAGAAATTCAAGGAATAGACGGAAGCATAGAAAACGAACTTTTCTGTTTAGCTCTGGCTCAGAAAATAGGAATTCCCGTTCCTGATTTTGAGTTATTGAGATTGGACAGAAAGTACTTGGTAATCAAACGTTATGATCGCGCAGAGAAAAATGGAAGTGTCATTCGTTTACATCAAGAGGATTTATGCCAAGCAATGGGCATTCCTTCAGAAAACAAATATCAGAAAGACGGAGGACCGAGTTTCAAAGATTTGTTCGAGGTCATACAAAAACATAGTTCTCAACCTGCGCTGGATATCAGAAATGCTGTCAGAATAGCCATATTTAATTATGTTATCGGGAATGCAGATGCTCATGGAAAAAATTTCTCATTTCTGATTGAAAAAGACGCAGTTAAGTTAGCTCCTTTTTATGATTTATTATCAACTGCGATTTATCCGAATCTTTCGCCAAAAATGGCAATGAAAATCGGTAACAAGTATGAACCTAATGACGTTTTTAAAAGACATTGGAAAGCATTTGCAGAGGATATTTCGATAAAGCCTGAATTTGTTGAGAAAGAGATGAAGTACGTTTCGACAGCCGTAAAAAAGTGGGCAGAAACAATTGCGAACGATTATTTTTCTCCTCACGAAAGACCAGATGTAATTAATAGGATATTGCAAGTCATTGCGGATAATTTGGAAAAACTGAATAGCTAATATGTTGGGAATGAAAAGATAAAGAGACTTTATGAACAGTATAATAGATATTCCGTACAGACTTATTCGAGAAAAAAAAATGTTGGCAATACATGTTATACCTGACACATCGGTAATCATTAAATCTCCGAACAAGACTAACAGAACCCCATCCGCTTAGCTGGTGATTCTGCATATGCGCCTATAAGGCTTCTTTACTAGCTTCCGCCTTAAGGGCGTACCCTGATCTGACCAGGCGATATTTATTTACTACCTATAAATGAGGCTAGTTCCATCGTTAATTGATTGCTTTCCGTATCTTCTTTTAACTGATTCCTTATGTATTCGCTTATCTTCTTCGTATTCTTTCCTACCGTATCTACATAGTACCCTCTACACCAAAATTCTCTGTTTCTATACTTGTACTTTAAGTTTCCCCATTTCTCATAAATTATTAGACTACTTTTCCCTTTCAAATATCCCATTATTCCTGATACTAAGTACTTCGGTGGTATCTCTATCAACATGTGTACGTGATCTATGCATACTTCCGCCTCTATTATGTTTATCCCTTTCCAATTGCATAATTTCCTCAATATTGCTCCTATTTCCAGCCTTCGACTTCCATAAAGCGCCTTCCGTCTGTACTTCGGCACAAACACCACATGATACTTACAATTCTAACTCGTGTGTGATATCTTATTCACGTCCATGAGAACTCCTCTTTTCTTATATCGGTCAGATCACTTTTTTGATTTATATCAGAGGAGTTCTCTTACGCATAGCTTTAAGCTTTCCGAAACCACCAGACTATCTGGTGGTTTTCGAAGTACAAAAATTGAAATGTACATCGCACTTTGATTCTTGATTTCAAAAATTGCGAAGTTATTGAAGCACTCGAAATAAACAATTTTTGCGCAGCTCCTTATAAGTTCGTAAAGAAAGGTATAAAATACGAATAGATCTTAATTAATACGAGTTAATAATGAAGAAAATAAAAATGGCAGAAGAAATCATTTTTAATGATTAGGCAGATAGAAGCATTGAAAAGTCAACAAAAAAACAATATTAAATCAGTTGCGAAAGTAAGAAAGATGTAGCAATTGTAATGAGAAAGAGGGGAACTCAGCTGAAAAAGTAAGTTAAAATGCTAGGTTTTGACAGCTTGCACAATCGAAAGACGAATTTTTCAAGGTTAACGGGGGTAAAGTTATCCAAATTTTGCGAAATAATTTGAGAAGTCAGTCCAAAGTGGAATGAAGTTCAGAAAAAGAAGAAAATCGGAGGACGTACTTCAAAGCTGAAAACACCTGAGGACGAAGTTCCGTTAGCCCTGATTTACTACCTATTTTACGTGAGTTTTTCAGTTTTCGGAGATGCTTTTTGATCTTGATGAATCGAATATCTATCGTCACATTCAAAAAATCGAGCCGATTTTAGCGGGTGCGATAAAGATCAGCAAAAACAGGACGTTAACTCAGTCTGATTTAGAAACGATTTTGATTGATGCGACAGAAATACCGATTCAAAGGCCATCGAAAAATCAACGAAAATACTGCTTCGGTAAAAAAACGCCATACGATGAAATTCAAAATCCAAACTGACAACAGAGGCAAAATCATAGAGATTTCAAGGAGTTATAACGGGAAAAAATCATGATTTTAAAATTCGAAAAATGTCGGATCATGTGCTGCGAAATGCTCTCGTGCTTGCAGATTCGGGGTATCATGTACTGCAAAAATTTCGTTCGAAAACAGTTTTACCTTACAAACGACGACGAAAAGTCTTTCTCACAACAGAGCAAAAAACTCATAATAAAACTCTTTCTTCCAAACGAATTCTCATCGAGTATGTTTTTGCTCAGCTCAAAAAATTCACATTCTTGGGCTCTACTTATGGAATTTTCAGAAAAAAAACACCATCTCCGCATCAACATCATCGCCGATATCTGTAATTTGCGGTTCGCTTAAGTCTCCATTCCTGTGCTTTGCTCATTCCTTCCATACAATTCCATCTCTGGATTCACTTTAGCAAGAAGCTTATTCAACGAAAGGTTAAGCATTGCGGAGTAAAAATAAAGTCATCCAGCCTCGCTTTCCGCTTACTCCACATTTTTGGCCTCCGTATACCCTGCCCAGCTCTTGATATCGTCGGAGATTTCGTCCAATGTTGTTTTCAACGCATCTTCTGTATCCGGTCCGTATACCAGCCCGTTTGTAGCGCAATTATCGATCGTACTGTAACTGTGATCCACGTTGCTCTGTGATGTGTTATACAGTGGAAATGTCTTATATTTCAGTTGTCTGCGGTATTTTATGACATAAATTCGCACACCCGCATTTTTCAACTTAGTGCACGCTGCCGCAGTCACTGATTCAATCGCCTGTTGTGCAGTCTCTCCGTCATTTTGGTACCCATTGTAATACAGTACCGAATTATAAGGCATCGAGAACACATGTGCCAGCAGATTAGCCTTATTATTGTAATTTTCAGAGGTTAGTTTCAATTGACAGTATTTATTTGTTGAATCTCTGGTAAGCGGCGAAAAAAGTCGAGTGGTTTCGTTAAATAGGCCTGTGTATGAGTACTCCGGCATAATAATAGATGCTGCGATTGGCGAAGAATATGCATCAAAAATCAAACTGATGTCTGATGGAACAATTTTGCTTGCGGTTATAGGTGTACACGAGCTCAAATTGAGTGTATGAAAGTAGTTAGTTGAGTTAAAATTCGAACAACTTCCTGTTACAGATATATTCGACGGAATTCTGAGAGTTTTATCACTCCAATCGAGCATTTGAGTGTTCAAAACCGAGATTGTTGACATATAACGATGTTTCGGCGTGTAACTGATCGAATCGATGGTTATGTCCTCCATATCGAGCTCGATATAGTAATTCCCTTTGTTGTCTCTCGCTGAAATGTTTGCAGCATCGATTGTGAGTGATTTTTGACTGTCCAAAACTTCGTATTTTGTGTCGTTATTCGCATATTTTAGCTGTATATAGCCGAGTTTATGGTTTGTTTTCAATGTGGAAGTACGACACACAGCGACATCGCCATCGTAGGTATAGGCGACCCATCGTCCGCCACCGTAGCAGATGCCACTCCAATTGCTTTTGCCTGAAAGCTTGTACAGTGAACTGCTGGTATTATTCGCTGTAGAGCCGTCAACAA
>JAFUZX010000218.1 GCA_017476405.1 Alphaproteobacteria bacterium
AATATCTTCCATTTCCTCTTTTATCGGATTCATTCCTATCTTTTCCGCAAGAGGAGCATAGATATCCAAGGTTTCAAGAGCTATATTTTTCTGCCTTTCCTGAGATACATATTTTAGTGTACGCATGTTATGCAAGCGATCAACTATTTTTACGATTAAAATTCGTAAATCTCGGGATATAGCGAGTAAAAATTTCCGAATATTATCAGCTTGATATTCTTCTCTGCTCGAATATTTTACAGATGATAATTTTGTAACGCCGCGAACAAGAGTGGCAATTTCAGATCCGAAAAGTTCTTCTAATTCTTCGAAACTTGTGTTTGTATCTTCGAGAACATCATGTAATAATCCTGTAGCAATTGTCGGAACATCCATACCGATTTCAGCTAAAATACGAGCGACTTCAGCCGGATGATAAAAATATGGAGGTCCGGAAGATCTTTTTTGAGATCCATGTGCTTCCATAGCATACATATATGCTTTTCTTATGGTATCGACCTTCGCACCAGGGTTGCGTTGCAAAACAAGCTTTACCAGCTCAGATGACGTAATCAACTACAAACATCTCCAATAAAAAATACCAAAACGATGTATAAATATTAGGATATTTTTTATGAAAACATCAAGAGATCCTCCAATTTTTTTAAATCAAATCCATTTGAGTAGGATCATGTCTTACTTTTATTTGTCCATCAGAAAAGACTAAACTGAATGATGAATATTTTTCTGCTTCTTTTACAGATGTTATAGGGGTATCATTTGAAGTTTTTACGAAAGCAAAACCTTTTCTCAGTATTTTTACGTAAGAATTACTTTCTAATCGACTTGAAATTGTTATGAAACTGTTTTTCGCTAATTCTATTTTTGAGTTAAACAGAAGAGTGAGATGGTTAAAAATGTTTTTTACGTCATCTTTTATAATCGGTTTTGGAATAATTAATTTTGCTATTTCAATTTTTTTCTCCGATAGAAATTGTGACATTTGAGATTGTAATTTTTCCAATGTATAGTCAGCGGTTTGCGTTTTTTCCATAATAATTCCACGAATATTAAGGATTTTTGCGGATCCTAAAAATAATTTTTTTCGTTCTATATTGTTTAATATATTCATTTTTAAATTTGAGAAGATTTTATCAACTTCAATTTGCAATTTTATTTTTTCAGGAACAGCAAACTCAGCTGCAGCGGTTGGGGTAGGGGCTCTTAAATCAGCCGCATAATCAATTAAAGTTGTATCAGTTTCATGTCCTACTGCGGAAATAATAGGAATTTCACTTCTTGCGACAGCTCTTACTATTTCTTCTTCGTTAAATGGCATAAGATCTTCAAAACTTCCACCACCTCTGGCGACTATGAGTACATCAGGACGGATATTTTCTGGAAGATTGTTCATTCCATCGATGGCTTCGACTATTTGCCTGCAAGCATCTAATCCTTGTACAAGTACGGGCCAAAGCAGAATAGGTCGTGGAAATCGTTGACTTATGCGGTGTCTTATATCTTGAATGACTGCGCCTGTTGGAGAGGTAATTACACCGATTGTTCGAGGTAATTTCGGGATTGTTTTTTTGCGATTGATATCGAAAAGCCCTTCCGCTGCCAGCTTTTTTTTACGTTCTTCCAGCATTTTTAATAGTTCACCCATACCCGCAAGTTCAAATTCTTTAACAACAAATTGATACTTCGATTGCATTGGGTATGTTGATACTGAACCAAGACATTTAATTTCCATTCCATCTTCAAGGCGAATTTTTTGTTTTAAAGCAATCCATTTCCAGCAAACGGCGTTAATAATCGATTCAGAGTCTTTTAGTGAAAAATATAAATGTCCGGATGAGTGTATTTTCAGCGCGCTAACTTCTGCTTTTAGGCAAATATCGCTGAAATTTTGTTCGATTGAATGCTTTATTAAAGTAGAAAGTTGTGAAACAGTGAATTCTTCAGCCATGTCTGCCCTCAATATATATACTAAATACATACCAACTAGCTATAAATGATACCAAAAAAAACAATATTATGATAGAATTTCAATTAAGTAGGCAGGAGATATAAATGTTTGAGGCTTTTTCAAATAAGATTTCAAGTATATTTGAGAAGTTACGCAAAAGTGGAATTTTAAAAGAAGAAGATGTTGATGTAGCTCTTCGTGAAATCCGTATAGCTTTGCTTGAAGCTGATGTTTCATTGGATGTAGCTAAAAAATTTATAGCGGATGTAAAAGAAAAAGCTATAGGACAAAACGTTATAAAATCAGTATCTCCGGGGCAAATGGTAACAAAAATCGTCCATGATCATTTAGTTGATTTATTAGGAGCATCTTCTGAAATAAACGTAAATAAGAAACCATATAAAATTATGCTTGTGGGGCTACAAGGAGCGGGAAAAACTACAACGGCGGCGAAATTAGCGAATTTCTTTGTAATGAAAAAAAGAAAAAAGGTTCTTCTTACATCTACAGATACTCAAAGGCCTGCAGCAATAGAACAATTGAGGATTTTATCAGAAAAAATTGATAATACGGAATTTATTCCTAAGAATATATCGGAGTCGTATACTTCTCATGAAATAGCATCACAAGCTTTACGAGAATTATCAGACGGTGATTTTGACATTTTTATTGCGGATACTGCGGGACGTTTGCATATCGATGATGTAAAAATGGATGAGTTGGTTGATATTCAAAAAATAATTAATCCCGATGAAATTTTACTTGTCGCAGATATAATGACGGGCCAAGACGCAATAAATATTGCAAAGAAGTTTTCTGAATTCGTAAAAATTTCTGGAATTATTCTCACCAGAGTTGATGGAGATGCTAGAGGTGGAGTTGCTCTTTCAATGCGTTCACTTACGGGAAAACCGATAAAATTTTTGTGTGTCGGTGAGCAATTGAATGATATTGAATTTTTCGATTCTGAGAGAATTGCCGGACGTTTACTCGGTATGGGGGATGTTATTTCTCTTGTTGAAAAAGCTCAGGAGAATTTTACAAGGGAAGAAGCTGAGGAATCCGCTCGAAAATTGCAAGAAGGCGTTTTTTCTTTTGATGATCTCGCTGCGCAAATGGAAAAAATGTCGAAATTAGGAGGTCTGAAATCTTTGATAAAAATGCTTCCTCAAAGCGGACAACTGGAAACATTGATGGATTCTCAAGGAATTTCAGATAAAACAGTAAGCCGAAATATCGCAATTATTCGTTCAATGACTAAAAAAGAAAAACGAAATTATAAAATTTTAAATGGCTCAAGAAGGAAAAGAATCGCTAATGGTTCAGGGACAACAGTTCAAGAAGTGAATAAATTAATTAAGCAATATGAAGGAGCTCTCGATATGATGAAAAAATTCAGAAAAATGGGAGGTTTTTCAAAAATGATATCTATGTTAGGAAAATAGGGGGTAAAAAAATATGGAAAATCATAAAAATATGTTAGAAGATATAGAAAGGTTACGAGGTTTCGCCTGTCTTATTGTTCTAATACATCATATAGCTTGGATATGTCCGATAAAATATATATATAATATTGTGCCTTTTCGTTTATTGTTAGGTGAAGGGGGGGTATTTATATTTTTCGCAATATCTGGATTTGTTGTAACTCTATCTTTACGTGATAAAATTTCAGCATTACTTGGAGATGTTTTTTTAGAGCGTTTTAATAATGCGAAATCCTTACTTTATTCATTTTTTAAAAGACGATTTTTTAGAATCGTGCCGGTTATGCTTTTTACAGTTGCTCTTACTGGAGTATATCTTTTTATAAGTGAGACCAATTTAGATTGGCTTAGAGCTTGGACACGTTCAGTACCTGAACTTATTTTCGGAGTATTCCATTCTTCTGAAGAGTTGTATCAATCTGTAGATAAGATACATAATAATGGAATGGGACCTCTTTGGACTTTGGCTATGGAAGCTCAATTCTATATGCTTTGGCCTCTTATCCTGTTATTGTGCAAAGATAATAACGCAAGAGCTATTACGTCATTGTTATCAGGATGTTTGTTCTTGTTTGTGATTCAGCCTGTAATTGCGGCTTTTGTCGGAGTAAAATATTATGCGACTTATGCTCATTTACCATGTTTGTTGCTCGGATCATTTTTCGCTTTTATTTATACTGAAGATATAGGAAAAAATTTTAATAAATATGTCGCTCAAATAATAACAGCCTTATTGGCTCTTACAGTGTGGTATTATCCGAATACGATAGAACGAACTTATTTTTGTAGAATCCCTTTACATTTGGCGTCTGTTTTCTTAGTAATGTTATGCGCTTTTGTAAAAGATAGTTTTAATTTTCCGATTATCGGGCGATTTTTCAAATTTCTTGGAACTCGTTCATATTCATTCTATGCGATACAAACAGCAGTTGCTTGTTTTATAATATTTTATACAAATTCTATATATTTTCCAAAAGAATCGTTTTCAGAGTATGAATTTTATGTTTATCAGTTTATAATATTCATCGTAGTATTGTTTACTTTAACGGAGTTCGTATATAGATTTATAGAGAAACCGCTTAGGGAATTCGGTCGTCATAGTAAGTAGTTTTGTTGTAGGAGGATCGCTTGAAAAAGTTATTATTTAATGTAGTTTCAATTTTTTCTCTCGTTGGATTGTTGGGATGTGCAAGCGGTCCATCAACAGATGATCATGGGTATTCGTCTCCGGCTATGGTACGAGTAGCGCAAAAAGCTAGAAAAACAGGGAATTTAGACGCTGCAATTAATTTCTATAATCGAGCGATTTCTATAGAAGCTGATAATGCTGAGGCTTATTTAGGATTAGCTGAAGTTTATATTGACAAAAATCTTCTTGATGGAGCTTCTGAATATATTAAAAAAGCGGAAAGTCTGAATTGTTCATTATCCCGTTCATCTTATTTGAAAGCAAAAATTAGTCTTTTATCCGGAGATGTGAAGAAAGCGGAAGAATTGTTTTTAAAAAGCGGATCTGTAGATGCGAAAAATGCGCTTGGGGCTATTTATGATGAGAAAGAAGAACATAAAAAAGCACAAGAAATGTATAAGCAAGTGATTTCTATAGATCCTAATTATATTGACGCATATAATAATATGGGGCTTTCTTTATTACTGTGTGAGAGATACAAAGAAGCTATTTTTTACCTTGAGAACGCTTGTTCATTACCTGAAGCAAATGTAACATATCGCAGTAATTTAGCTTTAGCTTATGGATTATCCGGAAATGTATCTAAAGCTCGTGCTGTCTATGCTGAAGATTTTGAAGGTGATGAGCTGGAGGAAAAGGTAGCCTATATTCAGGATTTACTAGCATCTAAACGTCGGAATGTTTTTAAATAAAAAAACGTTAAGAGACATCGGTATGTTAACGCATTATTAATAAAAACTGTTGTAGCATTTACGTAAGATAATTGCCTGGTGTTTGTTGAATTGCGTGTAGTTGTAGTTGGTGAAAAATTATATAGTCATCTTTTTGAAATTGTAAAAATTACACAAGGTCTTGGATATAGTTCGCTATTTTTTAAGAGCTTATCGAAAGCGAATATTGCGTCTAATGATATTATTGTAATTGATTGTTCTATTACTCCTGAATTATCGACAGATATTTCAAATTTTGTTATTTCAGTTGCGACAAT
>JAFUZX010000219.1 GCA_017476405.1 Alphaproteobacteria bacterium
ATGTGAATTTACGAGAAGTGCAGACATTAATGGGGCATTCGACTTCACAAATGACTGAACGGTATTCACACCTTGCACCGGATCATTTGAAGAAAGCCATTTCAAAGCTTAATTATAAGAGTTAACCTCATGAAAATAAAATATTTCTAGAAGTAAAACAACAAACAAGTATGTTATGATGTTGTTATCACTATTATGTAGAGCTGAAGAGTTGTTAAATAAATCTGTTATAAAAAAGAGGCATCATGGAAGAAACTACACTATTAATCAGATTTACAAACACTAAAGCAGTGGAACTGAATCAGTTTACGCTTTCTTTAAATGCATTGGCATTACAGTATGAATCTTTTTTGAAAGAGAACTATCCATCTAGTTATACTGGGGAGGAACGAAAGCTATATATAAGAAAGGTTGATCAAGGTTCGATAATAGTCGAACTTGCCGGAATGATTTTACCTCTAATTCAGGATGCAAATACTATAATAGAATTCTTCAACTACATAAAATGTTCGATAGAGTTTTTCCTTGGAAAAATTAATTCAACTAAAAATTATAGTAACGCCGATTTAAATCAATTTAATTCCTTTCTTAATCCGATAGCTTGTGACCAAGGTGCTACGATGTACTGCAGTACCAAAAGTGGAGATATTGTCAATAATACCTATAATATCTCTTACTTAGACTCTAATGTAGCACAAAATCGTATAAACAAAATGCTTGAATCAAGATTTCAAGAGAAACAAGTAGATACAACTTTTTACGAAAAAATGTGTTTTCAGTGGGCTATAACTTCGTTTAAACAAAATAAAAAAGTTATAGATAAAATAATAATAGACAATATCAGTCGAAAACCGTTAAAGGTATTATTCATAAATGAATCAGATAAAATATCAGCAACTACCAATAATCTGGCTTTTCCTGAAAATAATTGGCAAGATTTAATTTATGTCGCCGACGTAGAAGTTTGCTGTACGGCTGGACACTTAAGAGCCTACAAAATTATGAAACTCTACACTGAAGAAACTTTTGTAACAGAAGATGTAGATGACTATAGTTTATAGCTATTACACATTTTCGCCTGTAAAAAGTGTAATCAGTAACACTTTTCAGAGGGAAAAATATGCACTTTTCAACACTTTTTCGACCGAGTTTTAGGATTTTGTCATTTCTGCATAAAACTGCTTGTAATTTGTGTATAGGTTGGTTATATATAAAGCTGTTTTTGTGTGCGTAAACTATTTATAGAGCATTTTGTTATTTAATAGAGATAGTTAATATGAACGGAATACTAAAAGTGCAAGACGTGTTTGATGTCGCAAGTTATTTCTTATTACTACAGGATAAAGATTGCGGGGACTTTATATCTAATTTAAAATTGCAGAAGCTTTGTTATTATGCACAAGGAATTCATCTGGCTATTACTAATCAGAGATTATTTGATAATGATATAGAAGCGTGGCAACATGGTCCTGTCGTTGCAGATTTATATTTTGAGTATAATCAGTATGGAAGTAGCGATATTCCTGTTACCCCGGGGTTTTCATCTGACATTATTTCTGTAGAAAATAGGGAACTACTAGACGATGTTTATGCAGAATATGGGCAATATTCCGCATGGAAATTGAGGAATATGACACATTGTGAACCACCGTGGAAAAGAGCTATCGAAAGAAAAGAACGGATTATTTCAGACCAAGATATGATAGAATTTTTTAAAACACAGATTTGCTGATTATATGATAAAGTTTAAAGCCAAACGAGAATGTCAAGGTTGTCCCCATTACATCAATTTTAATAGAGAGAATGTGGTTTTTTCGTTCAAATTTATGGTACGAGATGAATATAGTCTTTTTTCTTGTTCTCAAGAAGAGAAGAATGCTTTTCTAAAAACAATGGAAAAACTCTCTCAATTAACATGGGAGAATGTAATGAGCATAAATAGGCATAAACTTGGCTGTGAACATATTTCTCAGAAAAGTATCAAAACTCCAATTCCTTCTTATATAACACCGGATACTCAATTGATAGCTTTTCGGTTCAGTGGGAAGAAAGCTATGGTTGGTTTTAGAAACAGAGATACATTTTATATAATATGGTTTGATAAAGATTTTTCATTATATAAACATGGCTAACATATGGTATTCATTCACGTATTTTCGACCGAGTTTTGTAATTTTGTCAGTCTCGCATAAAAAGATCTTGTAATTTGGAAGTTTGCTGTTATATCTATTTGTAGGTGTATATATATAGGTGCAAATTATGGTTAACGTGAATGAATTAATGCCAACCAACGACGTAATTTTTAAAGCCATGCTCGGAAATCCTAAGGAAACGCGTGGACTAATTCATTTTCTTAATTCAGTACTGCGTCCTGAAGATCCGATTGTTAGTGTACAAATACAAAATCCTGAAATTCTTGCGGAACATGTTTTAGAAAAAGGCTCAAGACTTGATATATTAGCCACAACGAACAGTAATGAGATAATTAATGTAGAATGTCAGGCAGGAAGCGAACCTTCAATGATCGAAAGATTGTTGTATTATTGGTCTCGCAATTTTTCAAAACAATTATCTCCGGGTGATCCATACTTTAAATTAAAAAGAACTGTCTCCATTGCCGTGTTAAACTTTAATTTACCTAAAAATGATAATCGTTATCAAATAAGGGGGCGTATTTTTGATTGCGAGTCTCTTAAAGAAATGACCAATTTGTTGGAGTTGCATTTTTTGGATTTAACTGAATTAAAAGGGATAGATGAAAACAACCCGGTTACATCATGGATGGAGTTTTTTAAGAATCCGTATTCAAAAGAAGCACAACTGATATGTGAACGTATTCCTGAAATAAAGGAGGCAAAAAAGATGTTTGAAAAAGTGAAAGCTGATCCGAAATGTTTGGAATTAATTCGTATGCGAGAAGAAGCTAATATCGAATTCGGCAACGCTATCGCTAATGCTGAAGCTAAAAAAACGCTGGAAATTGCAAAGAAGATGCTGTCTGACGGTATGAGCGTTGAGTTAGTTGCCAAATATTCTGGTCTTTCTGTTTCAGAAATAGAAACATTAAAGTAGATAGGCTGTTTCTATTCCTTTTTTACAAGCGTTAATTTTCCGATGCCAAGAGCGGCGAGGCACATTTCAATGATTGCGTCTATATGGTCTGGTGTATAAAACATAATCACAGCTGCAATGATAGCGATTGCGCCCTTTACTTTCTCATTTTCGATAATTGATTTTAAATTTTCCATTTTTTTTCTCCCTAATTTATTTGCCTGTATGCACGATTGAGC
>JAFUZX010000220.1 GCA_017476405.1 Alphaproteobacteria bacterium
AATTTTTTATCTTTCCTTGCGATTTCAATTGCTGTAGTTACAGAACGCCTAACTTCTTTTACTTTATTAATTTTTTCAAAAATATCGTTATTTATCCAAGATTTTTCCGATGATATAAATGTTTGCAGATGTACACTTGTTTCCGTATTTTTGGAAAAACTTAGCCAAGCTTCTTCCGCAGTGAAAACCATTATAGGAGCAAGCCGTCGTACTATATGCTGGAATAAAATATGTAAAACCATACGATAAGCTTTACGTTTTTGATCCTCTTTATGGTCACAGTATAAGCAATCTTTTCGGATATCAAAGAAAAATGATGAAAGATCATTTGCGCAAAACATATATAAAATAGAGAAATATTTGTTTATATCATAATTATCAATACATTTATCAAGTTCGATTTCTACTTCAGTTAATTTATGTAAGACCCACTTTTCAAGATCAGGCAATTTCTCATAGGATACATTTTCATTTCTTTCATCATATTCATGAAGAGCACCAAGCATATATCTTAATGTATTTCTCAACTTTCTATATACATCTTCTAATTGCTTTAATATATTGATACCTAATTTTAAATCTTGAGTGAAATCACTACTTGATACCCACATTCTGAATATGTCAGCTCCCCATTTTGTAACTACATCGTCAAGTGTTACGACATTACCGAGAGATTTAGACATTTTTTTGCCCTTCTCATCGACTATAAAACCGTGAGTTAATACCGCTTTAAATGGGGAATTTCCAAATACTCCACATGAATTAAGTAAGGAATGTTGGAACCATCCACGATGTTGATCTGATCCCTCAAGATATAAATCCGCTGTAATAGAAGAGTCACGGTTTCGTAAAACATATGCGTATGTGGATGAACTTTCGAACCATACATCCATCGTGTCCATATTTTGCTCATAATCCGCAGCCAAATACTTATCTCCGAGAAAATCCTGAGCATTTCTGAGAAACCAAGCGTTAGATCCCTCTTGTTCAAAAATCTCAGCCACACGATTTATAACTGAGATATCTCGAAGAGGTTCTCCTGTTTTCTTATTTATGAATATTGGCAGAGGAACTCCCCAAACTCTTTGACGAGATACGCACCAATCTCCACGATTTTCAACAAAAGATTTGATTCTGTTATATCCTTGACGAGGAATCCAGTTTGTTTTTTCTATTTCAGTAAGAGCTTTTTGACGTAATCCTGTTTTATCCATACTAATGAACCATTGTGGTGTAGTACGATAAATTAGCGGAGCTTTTGATCTCCATGAATGAGGATAGCTGTGAATTATTGTATCTTTAAAAATTAACGCTCCTACAGCGGTTAATCTATCTAAAATAGCTTCTTCCACTTTGAAAACATGAATTCCCGCAAAAAGAGGTACATGATCATAATATACTCCATTGCCTCCTACAGTTTGTGGAACAGGAATATTATGTTGCTGACACAAAATGAAATCCTCGACACCATGTTCAGGAGCTGTATGAACTAACCCTGTTCCCGAATCAATTTCTACATGTTCACCATGGTAAAGAGGAACATCAAAATCATATCCGAAATCTGAAAATGGATGATAGCAAACTGTTCCCGCTAAATCTTTGCCCGGTATTTCCGCAATTATGTGATAATTAATTGATGTTTTTTTGGAAAAATCTTCAAGTAAATCCTTTGCTACCAGCATTTTTCTGCCAGCGATATCTAGTAAGCAATATATTATGTGTTCGGAATAGGCAATTGCTCTATT
Source organism: Alphaproteobacteria bacterium (assembly GCA_017476405.1). GTDB lineage: Bacteria > Pseudomonadota > Alphaproteobacteria > UBA3830 > UBA3830 > BNWE01. The sequence continues at coordinate 1,746 of JAFUZX010000220.1, forward strand.
TCCAGGAAGAGACCATGGTGTCGTCGTCCAAATTACGCAGTAAGCGTCTTTTAGTGAAGGAATATTTGAAGATTTTATTTTAAATGCGACGTAAATGCTTGTGGATTTTTTATCCATATATTCAATTTCCGCATCCGCTAAAGCGGTTTCTTCCACAACTGACCAAAATACGGGACGTTCGCCACGATATAATGTTCCATCAACTATAAACTTTCCTATGCATCTTATTACTTGAGCTTCGGATTTCGGATTCATTGTCAAATAAGGATTATGCCAATCACCGTTTACACCGAGTCGTTTAAAACCTTCTCGTTGTACATTAATCCAGTGCTCCGCAAACTGCTTACACATATTTCTAAATTCAGGAACAGCTATATCTCTACGATTTTTTCCTGATTTTTTTAATTGCTCATCGACTTTCCACTCAATCGGTAATCCGTGACAATCCCAACCGGGAACATATGGTGCGTCAAAGCCCTGCATTTGTTTCATGCGAATAATTATATCTTTTAAAACTTTATTCATTGCCGTGCCGGCATGCGGAGTACCGTTTGCAAAAGGAGGTCCATCATGAAGACGAAATTTCGTGCGCTCTTTTGAAATTTTCCTTAATTTCTCATAGATATTATTTTTTTCAAAATGCTCTATTATTTCAGGCTCTTTTTTAGATAAAGAAGCTCTCATTTGAAAATCTGTTTGAGGGAGAAAAATAGTATCTTTAAAGTTTTCTGACATAATCAAATCCTATGCGTGAACAAAAATCGATAGTTCAATTTAGCAGAAAATGAATCATAACGCACTAAAAAATAGAGAGTGTTTTTTATATTTTTTTGAGGAGAAAACACTCAAGTATTTTTCTTTATTAAGAAATTAACTTTTTTTTTACCAATTAATAATAAAATATAAATTTAAATATGAAAAATAGGTGAAGACATGCTATGTAAAAAATCGCTACATAATCCGGAAGATAAGTTGATTTTTGTGTTTTTTAATGGTTTTGGTTCGGATTATACATTTTGGGATGATTTATTGCCTTATTTCTCAAAATATAATTATATATTATTATCGGAAAATTATTTTAATGATCCGGATGATTACAGCGCTGAACAATTAAAAGATTTTTTTAAAGGAAAAAGATTAATCGGCATAGGTCATTCTCTCGGTTATCATAAACTTTGCGATTTAAATAAAAAACATGATTTTTTCAAATTAGAAAAAATAGTTTCTTTGGAAGGATTCTCATGTTACTTAGGAAAAACCGAACCAATGAAAAGCATTAGAAAATTTTATCTGGATTTTATGAAAAATAGCTACCAATTATGTCCGAGACTAACTTTATACAATTTTATGATGATGTGCGGAGCTCCTTTAAAAGAATTACCTCAACAAATAGATCAAGAACGTTTATTAGATGATTTGGCTTTATTGTATGCTGGTATAGATTCACCGGAAATTCCACATCTTGTGCTTACCAGTTTTGATGATTGGGTCATTCCTTTTAATATTATAGAAGATAATTTCAGAAAACTAAAAGATGTCAAAATAATTTATACCGTTGGAGCTTCGCATTTATTGGGTATGCGTTTTCCAAGTTATGTTAGTAAAACAATACAAGAATTCGCTAAAAAGAAGCAATAACTTATATAAAAATCTATAAAAATAAACCTTAGCGAGATAATCCCGCTAAGGTAATATGGAGGTAAAATGAACTTCAGTGTCCAGGAAACTGCGTCTTTATGCAAGTACGCATAGCTACAAACTATCTGCTGCGGAGTATGCGCAGCAGGTTTTAAGTAGCTTCAGAATTACTCACTCTCTTTACTAATAAAGAGCTTCATAAAGCAAAGATAACTGCTTTGATAGTAACTCTGCAACCCGACACCAAAAAGATATTACAATAATCATTTTATGCAAATCAAGATAAATTTAAAAAAAATAAATAAATCTTAAATTCTTGTTGTTGTAACTCTACAAATGCTAATATAGAAACGATTTTAAGGAGTAATTACTGTAAATGTCAGATACAAATTTAGAATTTCGAATACAAAATTTGTGGAATGGAAATTCGAAAGATACTTCATGTATAAAAGAAATAATGGATCAATTAGATTCAGGAAAAATTCGTGTTGTTGGAAAAATTAACGGGAAATATATTGTTAATGAATATATAAAAAAAGCGATTTTATTGTATTTCAGAAATACGGAATCGAAAATAATGAAATTCGGTGGCATATCATGTTTTGATAAAGTTCCGCTAAAAACAGAGAATTGGACTGAAAAAGATTTTGTTCAATCTGAATTTCGAGCCGTTCCTGGGGCAATAATTAGATATTCAGCATACATTGCTAAATCTGTCGTTATTATGCAAGCATTTGTAAATGTCGGAGCATTTATCGATGAGGAAACTATGATTGATACAAATTCACTCGTGGGAAGTTGTGCTCAAATAGGTAAACGTTGCCATATTTCTGCCGGAGTGAATATTGGCGGAGTTTTGGAGCCTTTGCAAGCAAATCCGGTAATTGTGGAGGATGATTGCTTTATTGGTGCCGGTTGCTCAATTATGGAAGGGATTATAGTTGAAAAAGGTGCTGTTATTTCTGCTGGAGTTACAATTACAGCTTCTACAAAAATACTTGATCGTGAAACCGGGGAAATAACTTACGGAAAAATTCCTTCTTATTCTGTTATTGTTCCGGGAACTTATCCATCAGGAAATGTAAATTTAGCATGTGCTGTAATAGTAAAAAAATGCGATGAGATAACCAGAAAAAAAACATCAATAAATGATTTGTTAAGGTTTTAATTATTTATAGTTAGGTATAATACGTAAAATAAGGTTTGAAAAATGATAGATGAAGTACTTTCGTTTTGTTCGAAATTAATACAATGCAAAAGCATAACTCCTGAAGATAATGGTGCTTTAGATTATATTGATAAATATTTATCAGAAATCGGATTTGACACAAAAATATTAACATTTACCTCATCAGACGGAAAGAACCGTATAAAAAATTTATTTGCGAAATATAAATCGGGAATGAATTCAAATAAAATACTAGGATTTTTAGGGCATTCAGATGTTGTTCCTGCAGGAGATTCTTGGGAAGTTGATCCATTCGGTGGAATACTTAAGGATGGATATTTATATGGTCGTGGTGTTTGTGATATGAAAGGCGGAATAGCTGCATTTTGTGTCGCTGTAAAAAATTTTATAAAGCAAAAATCTGAGTATTTTGATGGCAATATAGTTGTTATGATAACGGGAGACGAGGAAGTAGGATCAAAAGAAGGAATAAGATCATTAATAGATTGGTGCATACAGTATGAGTTTCTTCCTAATGATTGTTTAATAGGAGAACCATCATCAGATAAAACTGTTGGCGATCGAATTTATATCGGCCACAGAGGTAGTATCAATGTGACCGCCAAAGCTGCAGGAAAACAAGGGCACGTCGCATATCAAGGCAATTATGTTAATTCTTTATCTAATTTATGTAAATAT
>JAFUZX010000022.1 GCA_017476405.1 Alphaproteobacteria bacterium
AGAAACATCACATTCCATCATTTCAATATTTCCGAGGGAGTCTGCCAAAGGCTTTACTCGTTTATATAAAGCCTCAGATTGATAACTGAATACCATTTCCGCTCCGTGTTTTGAAAGTGCTTGAGCTATTCCCCAAGCTAAAGATCGCTCATTAGCGATCCCCATAATTACACCTTTTTTCCCTTCCATTAATTTCATTGCTTACTCCTTAATTTTCGTTTGAATCATCTATATCTGATATATCTATGTCTGCTCCGTTCACTATTTGTTTAAGTATCTGTGAAGGACGGAATTTTAGTGATTTCCTGGATGTGATAACTGCGGCTTCCATAGTTTTCGGATTTCTTCCCATACGTTCTTTTTTTTTGGATACGGTAAAAGTTCCGAAACCTGTAAGTTTTACAGATTCTTCATTTCGTAGAGCGGAGGAAATTTCTTCAAGTACAGTTTCAACAACTTCTAGCGCATTGAACTTACTGATTCTAAAATGGTCGATTATTGCATCCGCTATATCTGATCTTGTCAGTGTTTTTTTATTAGAGTTATCCATACTCACCTTCCCGAAATATTATTAGAAAATTTTATTAAAGCGGCTCCCCATGTAAATCCTGCTCCCATAGAAAGTAATACAACATTTTTTTTCTTAAAAAGCTCATCTTTTACTTCATTAAGAGCTAAAGGAATTGAAGCAGCTGATGTATTTGCATGCTTATTTAAGGTAACTACGACTTTTTCTTTAGTTATACCGGATTCTTCTATAATTTTATCTATAATACGGGAATTGGCTTGATGTGGAACAAGAAGATCTATATCTTCGACCGATAAATTATTATCTAACAACAACTGTTGAAGCGCTTCGTTCATTTTTTCTATGGCAAACCGGAAGACTTCTCGGCCTTCCATCATCGTAACTCCTGAAGTTTGAGTTGTCGAAATTCCTCCTGATGTTTTTAATGAGTCGATGAATTCTCCGGCTGATCTTATTTTACAATACTGTACTCCCAGAGATGTTTCTTGGGCTTGTACGACAACGGCTCCGGCTCCATCTCCAAACAATACACAAGTTGAACGATCTTTCCAATCGACAATTCTACTGAAAGTTTCAGCTCCTATAATTAAAGCGCACTTAAACTTTCCTGTTTTTATATATGAGTCCACTATATCAAGAGCGTAAACAAAACCACTGCAAGCTGCACTTATATCAAAAGCCGCACCGTGTTTTATTCCGAGTTCTCTCTGTACGATTGTCGCTGTGGCTGGAAACGTGTAATCTCCTGTGACAGTAGCGACAACAACTAAATCTATATCATCTGCGGAAATTTTTGCATGTTTTAAAGCATTTTTCGCAGCTTCAACGGCTAGAGAAGAGGTCGTCTCTGATTCAGAGGCTATGTATCGTTGTTTTATCCCGGTTCTGCGTGTAATCCATTCATCAGATGTATTTAAATCCGGCGATAATTCGGTATTTAAAATGCGTTTTTTCGGCAGTGAAGCACCGAATCCTATTAAAACTGAATTCATTTCAGGATTTCTCCTCCTAATGATTCTACAACATCATGGAGTTTGGATTTATCTATTAAATCTCGAATTCTGTTGAATATATCTCGATTGAGAATATTAAGTGTAAATTTTACAGCATTTTCAAAACCAATTTCATCACTGTTACCATGGCTTTTTACGACAATACCGTTCAAACCGATAAGAATCGCTCCGTTGTATAGACGAGGGTCCATTTTTTTCTTTAACGCTAAAAGAGCAGGGGAGGCTATTAAACTTCCTAATTTTGCAAGAAAACCTTGATTAATTGTATCTTTCAATTCACAAGATATGAATTTTGCTACGCCTTCCATAGTTTTTAGAGCTATGTTTCCTGTAAAACCATCAGTAACGATTACATCGACATTACCTTTATTGAAATCATCGCCTTCAACGAATCCGACATAATTATCAAATAATTTTTTCAAAATCTCAGATGTTCTTTTGACAAGTCTATTGCCTTTTACTTCCTCTGAACCAATGTTCATTAACGAGACTTTTACGTCTTCCTTATCGAAGATAGATCTAGCGAGGGCTTCTCCCATTATCGCAAAATCCACAAGATTTTTTACATCAGATTCAGCATTCGCACCTAAGTCGAGACAAATACTTTTGCCGTTCCTTCCAGGAATTAACGTAGCAATTGCGGGGCGATCTATTCCTTCTATTGTTTTTAGAATAATTTTCGCAAGGGCCATATATAATCCGGTATTTCCTGAAGAAATAACAGCTACAGACTCTCCTGATTGAACCGATTGAATTGCAAGCCCCATACTTGATTTTTTCCCAAGACGTAATGCGGACATTACTTCCATATCAGAGGTAATTACTATATCAGTATGTCTGAACTCATGAGATACATTTGACGGAATTAGTTTTTTATATGGAGCGATTTTGTTTTCATCTCCAAAAATTATAAAATGACATCCTGAATTTTTATCAAATCGGGATATACCTTTTATAACAGATTCAGGAGCGTTATCTCCGCCCATAGCGTCAATAGCAATAAACTTGGAATTAGTGAAACTCATAGACACTATATCCTGTTTTTGCTTGTTTTTTATTTATTATCAAGCTGACGCTTATCCGCTAAGATTTGGCGTCCGTTATATGTTCCGCATACATTGCACATGTTATGAGGAAGATGTGGCTCACCGCATGTCGGACAAGCAACGAGATTTACAGTCTTTA
>JAFUZX010000023.1 GCA_017476405.1 Alphaproteobacteria bacterium
ATCTTTTTCATTTTTTTATTCCTTCACCTATACAGGATAATTATATTGTAGAAAATATTGCCAATTCCTTATAAAAAATTAGTTAACATGTTTAATGTTCCCATCTTTTATACTTAAAATTCTATTTTCTGATTGATAAATTTGTTCTTGGTTGTGAGTAATCATAAGACATGTCTTTTTTGTTTCCGCACATTTTCGAGTAACGAGATCTACTATCTTTTTTGAATTTACCAAATCAAGTGCTGCTGTTATTTCATCAAGCAATAATATTTTAGAATCCGCAAGAAATGACATTACGATACTTAACGCTTGGCGTTGCCCACCTGAAAGATCAGTTGTATCACAATCCAAACGCTTTTCTAATCCCATTTCTAATTCACCAAGTTTCTCTTGAAAAAAAGAATCTCGATTTTTTGATGAGCTATTTCTAAAAATTTCACGAGACATTCCCCTTCTATAAGCAATATTTAAATTATCCCGAATACTCATACCGCTGATAGTTCCGACTTTAGGATCTTGAAAAACATTTGCGACCAAATATGCTCGTTCATATTGCGTTTTTGTCGTTACTTCTTCACCATTAATATAAATATTTCCGAATTCTGGTATAATATACCCAGAAATTGTATTAAAAAGAGTAGATTTTCCCGCACCGTTTTCCCCTATAATTACAACAAATTCTCCATCAGAGACTTCTAAATTTAAATCAATCAATATATTTCTGACTCTAATATTTTTCATCTTTAACATTTTTGTTTCCTCATTATAAATATCATAAGTATTCCGGTAATAAGATTCAGATCTTGAGTTTTTAAACCAAAAATATCGCTGTTGATCGCAACCGCTATAAAAATTCGATAAATAACAGAACCCATAACACAAAAAATAAGAACAGAAAAATTTTTGAACAAATTCCTCAGACCAATATCAGAAATAAATATCGCTTTTGAAAATATTTCAGGCCGTAATTTTTCCCCGATAATAACTGAAGCAAGACCAATTACAAGAGATCCCATTCCTTGAGATATATCACAAAAACCTTGATATTGACTAAAAACAGCGCCACATAATCCAATTAATGCGTTACTAAGAATTAAACTGAAAAATAGCATAAAATTTACATTAATGCCGTTAGCTGATGAAAATTGACGATTTTTACCAATTGCTTTAAGTCCTAATCCGAAATCACTACTTAACACCAAAGTCAGAGTTATTAAAAGTGCCAGCATAATAAATCCACAAATAGTAAATGGAAAAGAAGATATATCAGTGAAAATAGTATTATTATTTACAAGAGATATCGTTGGAGTGGTACCTAAGATACGTAAATTTATAGAATAAAGCATAAATGCTGTAATTATTCCGCTAAGCAGATCATCTATTTTTATTTTTAAATTTAATAATGCTGTTATTAATCCTGCTACTCCACCAAAAAACATTGACAAAAATAAACATATCACTGGAGATAAATCATAATACTTTATAAAATAGGAAGAAACGGCCGCTCCGATAACAAAACTTCCCTCACAAGTTAAATCAGGGAAATTAATTACTCGAAAGGTTAGATATATTCCTATTCCTAAAATTCCATATATTATACCAATCTCAATTGCGACTATGATTTCTTGCGCACTTAACATTTTTATTCCTCTTTTTTTCAAATTATTTAAATATTTTCTTAGCTTGAGATATTAGTTCATCAGGAATTTCTAAATGCGTATTCAAATTGATGTATAACTCTGTTTTTTTTGGATATTCTATAGCTATATTATTTATATCCTCACCATCAGCAATCCGTTTTACTATTTTTCCCGTTTGCGCACCAATATCATACTGATTTGGTCCGAGAGCTGCCACACAACCTTTTTCAACTTGATCTGTATCACTTACATAGACAGGAATTTTATATTTTGAACAAATAGAAATAATATTACTTATTCCACTTAAAGACATATTATCATTACTTATAAAAACCGCATCACAGTTTTTTGCTAATTTTTCTATTGATTGAGGAAGCTCTGAAATTTTTGAAATCCCTTGTCGTATTAAAGTAATCCCCATATCTTTGCAAATAGGATCAATATTTTTTATAATATAAGTTGAGTTTGCTTCACCTGTATTGTAGAGCATACCTAATTTTTTCAATGAAGGTTGAATTTTTTGAAATAGTTCAAGTTGTGGTTTCAGCTGAACAAAATTTGATACACCTGTCATATTAGAATTCTTTTTTAAATTTGCAAAATCAGCTGAAATATCAATAGGATTAGTAACTGAACTGAAAACCACCCGCAAACGTCTATCTTTTGCTATTTTGAAAGCTGCTTGTGATGGAATTGTTCCTATTGTAACAACAATGTCCATAATTTTTTTATTTGTTTTATTTAATGAACTTTTACTTGCGAATTTCTCTAAAATTTGAGAAGCAAGAGCCATATTCCCTTGACATGTTTCAACAATTATTTTGTATTTTTTGTTTTGAGACTTCAGATAATCACTCATTCCTAAAACGACAGAATTAAGAGCTTCGTGTTCTATAACCTTGCATACTCTGACAGTTACAATTTCTTCTTTATTTTTGCTTGTGTTTTTTAATACGTTAAAAAGAAAAACAGCAAATATTATAAAAAATATCGCTGTTGATATTACTATTATATTTTTCATTTATATATCCTCATTTTTTACCCTGAGGACACGATTTCTTTCGATTTTTCCAACATAGTTTTATAACCGCCGTTTTTTTCATCGTTAAGAAAACGAGCAACTCTGCTAATGGTAGTTAAACTCGCTCCGGTCATATCCTTAATCTCTCTGTAAGAGAAGTTCCTTTCATTCAACAATTGACACACTTTCCATCGTTCAATAAAGGCCTTAATCTCAGCGGGCGTACATAAATCCAGTAAAAAATTTTCAGCTTCTTTTGCTGTTTCAATCAAGGAAATTACCTCAAACAAGCTTTTGTATTTACTATGATGGTCGATTTCCATCGCTTCCTCTTTTATTTTTATTCTTATCATATTGCACTAGTAAGATAATACAATAGAACATAAACGTCAAGTACATTTCTTAAAAAAATATAAATCTAAAAATAACATTTAGATAATTAAAGCAACGAAAAAGATAATTTCTACTAATTTTTTGAAAATATAAATAAAAAGAGAATGGTGCTGAATGACGGATTCGAACCATCGACCTACTGATTACGAATCCGATGTTATTATGGATAGTCCAACATCACTAACTGTAACTTATATCTTGATATTTCAGTGGCAATGTATAGAATTATCATCACGAGCAATCATAGATTTTCTCGTTAAAAAACGTAAAACAGCGGGGGAGATTTTTCGGCTGTAGATCTACAGAATGAAACAATTATTTTTTATAGGTTCCCCCGTTTTCTCTTATTTCTCCCCCGCTTTTTGGGGCATTGGACCTCGTTGCTATAAGTAGTCCTATAATGTTTTTTATAGCTCGAATTTACTAAACCATAATAAGCTTTTTACTCATCACTGGTTAATTCGCTTGATGCAAGCTTTTTTATGATTAGAATTGATTCAGCTGCCGAGCAATTGTTCATAATCTGCATATATACTCTGTCTCTACGCTTCTTATTAATACCAAAATTTTGTACTGCCTCCTACTCCGCCCCCTCTTACCCTTTTGATTCCGGAATACAATTCATCAACTTCGATTTCTCCTGCACTAAAGCATGATTCTCTTTCTGCTAGTTCGAATATTCTTACATGTAATAGTTGTAAAACGCAATTGATCATACTGCGATTAATTTTCGCCATTTCCGTTATCTGAGTCAACGTCAAATCTACACAAAAAAATATGCAATACTTCGCAAAACCTATTCTCTGAAATGTGAGTATGTTTGATATATCTGTTCTCCATCTGTAAATCTTTTAGCATTCCCGCTTCGATTATCAACCTAATCAAGAAGTGAATAAATGGTGCGTCCGAGAAGATTCGAACTTCCGACCTTCTCCTCCGGAGGGAGACGCTCTATCCAACTGAGCTACGAACGCAAGTATCTAATCTGATTTTACAGAAAGATATCGGCAATAATACATAATAAGATCTCTGTTATTTATAGCACGCTTTTTAGTGATTCTCCACCTAAAATATGCATATGAAAATGTTGAATTTCTTGTCCCGCATCATCACCGGTATTAGTAAGAACCCGATATCCGGATTTTTTTAAATTAAGCGTTTTTTCAGCTATACTTGTTACTGTCTTAAAATATAACTTTATTTCATCAGCAGATGTTTCTTTTACAAATTCCTCAAGATTTCGACATTCTTTTTTGCAAATTACAAGCACATGTACTTTACATACAGGATTTAAATCATAAAAAGCTAGAGCAACATCATTTTCAAAAACTTTTTTACATGGGATAACTCCATGAAGAATTTTATAAAAAACATTATTTTTATCGTACATATTTTCACCAAAGTATTTTAATATAAAAATTAATTATTATATTTTGGAGACTAAAACAGTGACAGAAAAATTTCAACAAAATGATTTAGTATATTTAGCTTTCGGTTCTAATCTCGGGAATAGAATGGAAAATTTTCGAAAAGCTATACATGAATTATCTGATTTTTTTGTTGTACAACAAATCTCTCATATAATTGAAACAGAAGCACTATTGCTGGAAGGTTCTCCGACAAGTTGGAATATTCCATATTTAAATATGATAATCGCAGGAAAAACCGCTTGTTCTCCTGATGATTTATTAACTAAAATAAAATTTATCGAGAAAAAACTCGGACGAGATCTTAATGCTCCGAGATGGTCTCCACGAATTATTGATATCGATATTATATCTTACCATGGACAAAATTTTCAAAATAATCGCTTAACTATCCCTCATAAAGAAGTAAAAAATCGTGATTTCATACAATACCTTTTAACTGAAATGGATTACAAAATTCCAGATAATATTCGTATCGACATTAATAACTACTCCGCTATAGGACATTTTGTTTTATTTCCTAAAATGGTAGGAATTGTAAATGTCACTCCAGATTCTTTTTCTGATGGCGGACGTTTCTTTGAACCGAACAATGCTGAAAAACAAATTAGAAAACTTTTATCAGATGGAGCGACTTTAGTTGATATCGGAGCTCAATCGACAAGACCTGGCTACAAAGAAATTTCACCA
>JAFUZX010000024.1 GCA_017476405.1 Alphaproteobacteria bacterium
GTTTGGAGCATAACGCCCTTCCGGAATTGAATTTTGCTGAGATAGATACATCAACTAAGTTTTTAGGTCGGAAATTATCTATTCCGATGGTTATTTCATCAATAACCGGTGGCGGAACCAAAAGTGAAAAAATCAACCGCTTATTAGCTGGAGTTGCCAGTGATTATGGAGTTGGATTTGCTGTAGGCAGTCAAACGTGTGCTTTGAAAGACTCATCCTTAGAAGATTCGTTTAAGGTTAGAAAATACGCTCCAGATACGCTTATTTTAGCAAATATAGGAGCGGTTGAACTAAATTATGGGTTTACGATAAGTGAATGCCAAAAAGCAGTTGATATGATAGACGCAGACGCTCTTATTTTACATTTAAATCCGCTACATGAAGTATTTCAGCGAAATGAAACTACGGATTTCTCGAACTTGCTGAAGAAAATTGAAAATATATGCGCAAAGTTGGATGCTCCAATAATAGTAAAGGAAATCGGATATGGCATTTCAGCCTCTGTAGCAAAGAAATTAGCTGACATAGGTGTATATGCTGTAGAAGTCGCAGGTGCGGGAACCATTTCATGGAGTCAAATAGAGAAAGAAGCGTCAAGAGATGTTGTACTGAAAAATGCCGCAGATTCATTCAGAGATTGGGGGAATCCAACGGCTGAATGTATAGAATCAATTACAAATACCGTCAAAGGAATAAAAATAATAGCAAGTGGCGGCGTTAACAGCGGTGTAAAAATGGCGAAATGTATAGCACTTGGAGCTGATCTATGTGGAAATGCAAGCACGTTTCTACATAAAATATCTGAATCAAGATCTGAATGTGAAAATTTCATGGAAACACTAGCTCTTGAGCTTAAAACAGCGATGTTATGTACAGGAAGCAAAAATATTGAGCAGTTAAAAAAAGCGAAAATTCACAAAATATAGAAACAATTACAAATGAATCTGTGTTATTCTCTTCTGAAATTGATTTTATAGCTAATGAGGTATTCGCATGTTATTCTCACAATTTTTTGCGCCGACATCAAAAGATATTCCGGCAGATGCCAAAATTGCTTCTCATATTTTAATGTTGCGTTCTGGAATGATTACGCAAACAGCGTCAGGTATATATTGCTGGTTGCCTCTTGCTGTGAGAGTTTTGGAAAAAATCACAAAAATTATTTGTGAAGAACAGGATAGAATTGGTGCTCAAAAGGTATATTTTACAACAATTCAACCTGCGGATTTGTGGATTGAAAGCGGTAGATATGAGGCGTACGGAAAAGAAATGCTTCGTATCAAGGATCGAAAAGACGGCGATTTCTTATACAGTCCAACTAATGAAGAGCAAGCTACTGATGTATTTCGCAAATATGTAAAAAGTTATCGTGGAATGCCTGTTATGTTATATCAAATTCATTGGAAGTTTCGTGATGAAATTCGTCCGAGATTTGGTGTAATGCGTGGTCGAGAATTCCTAATGAAGGATGGATATTCTTTTGATATAAGTTTTGAAGCGGCGAAAGAAACCTATCGAAAAATATTTAAGTCGTATTTACGTACATTTAGACGTATTGGAGTAACAGCAATTCCTGTTCAAGCGGATCCGGGAGCAATTGGTGGAAATATGAGTCATGAGTTTCAAATTCTTGCGGAAACGGGTGAGAGTACGCTTTATTATGATAGAAAATTACCGACTGCTTCTGATGAGGAACTTATGACAACATTTGCGGTAACAGATGAACGCTACGATCCGAAAACAACACCTATTTCGGAATCTGAACTGATGATTTCAAAAGGAATAGAGGTCGGGCATATTTTTTATTTCGGAACAAAATATTCAAAACCTATGAATGCCTTTGTATTAGATGAAAACGGAGAAAAGCTTTATCCTGAAATGGGATCTTACGGTATTGGAGTATCGAGATTAATTGCCGCAATAATAGAGGCGTCACATGATACTCGTGGAATAATCTGGCCTGAAGCTGTTGCTCCATTTGATGTAACGATATTGAATCTTCATATGAAGAATAAAAAATGTGTAGAGATAGCGCAGAAGATATATGACGCAATATCCTTACGTAAAGAAGTTTTATACGATGATAGATTTATTTCTGTCGGAGAAAAACTGGCCGATGCGGATTTAATTGGTATTCCATATCAAATAATTATCGGACAGAAAAAAATTGAAAATGGTATTGTTGAATTAAAAAACAGAAAAACAGGAGAGATTGTTGAAATGTCCTGTGAGCAGATTATAGCAAGGTTTGTGTAATATTGTTTAAAACAGAATTATTAATCGCATGGAGATATTTAAAATCTAAACGTCGTGAGAAATTTATCTCAGCAATTGGAATTTTTTCTCTTATCGGGATTATTCTAGGTGTGGCGACTTTGATTATCGTTACATCGGTGATGAATGGGTTTCGTAAGGAATTCACGGAAAGAATTATTGGTTTTAATGGCCATATTTCAATGCACTTTACGCAGCAGTTTCCGAATTATGATGATATTTCTAAGCAGGTATCTAAATTGCCTGATGTTGCTTTAACTGTACCGACAATAGAACGCCAAGCGCTTATTTCGAATATGAAAAGTGTCAGAGGAACGCTATGTCATGGTATTACAAAAGAAAATCTGCTTAAAAAAGATTTAATCGCTGAGAATATAATAAGAGGGGATTTATCTGATTTTTCGGAAGATAGTAGTATTGTGCTGGGAGATTCATTAGCTCGACGGGCGAATCTTAGCATTGGCAGTGATGTTATAATGATTGTTCCGGAGTTAGAAGAAACAGGTTTAGGATTTATTCCTCGCAAAAAGACATTCAAATTAGTTGCGACATTTAAATCAGGAATGCATGAATATGACACATCAGTTTCTTTTATTCCGTTAAAAATGGCGCAAAAATTATTTCATATTGATAATTCTGTTTCAGTTATTTCTGTTTTTTTAAAAAATCCTATGAAAATTTCTGAAGTGCTGAAGCAGATAGAAGAAAAATATAGGCGCATATGCATAATTACAGATTGGCAGAATAGTAACAGTTCATTTATGAAGGCTGTTGAAATAGAGCGCAATGTAATGTTCTTAATTCTTACGCTTATTACGCTTGTTGCGAGTTTTAATATAATTTCCTGCATGATCATATTAGTAAAAGATAAAGAAAAGGATATAGCGATATTACGAACGATCGGTTTAACATCCCGATCTGTAGTCAGGATATTTTTTATGATAGGTGCATCGATTGGGGTTATAGGAACGTTTTTGGGAACTATAATAGGCTTACTGTTTTCAATAAATATTCAAAAAATACAAGCTTTAGTTGAAACATTGCTTGGAACTCAGGTGTTTTCTCCTGAAGTCTATTTTCTTACGCATTTACCTTCGCTAATACGTCCTGTAGATGTCATTGTAACAGTTATTGTATCATTATTTTTATCATGTATATCGACACTTTATCCAGCGCGAAAAGCGAGTAAAATTAATCCGGTTGATATTTTACGATATTCGTGAATTATTATTTATTACAATGTTGTTAGGTTGTAAATTCGATATCCGTTTTTTATTTCAGAGAGAGTTATATTTCCGATATTTTTATATGATGTTTCTTCAATTTTACAATTGAATGGAGTAGGTGAGCAAAAAGTCTCATATTTATCAAAAGAAATCTCAATTCTATCTGTTATTTTTTTCTTGTTATCATCGGAAAAGCTTACGGATTTGTATTCATCAGCAACAATTCCACTGAAATATTCAGCAACACTTCCTGAGCCATAACTATACATGCCGATTCTTTTGCCACTTAAATCACTTTCAGAATGATCGATTAAAGAGATTAAAGAAAGATATAAGGATGCGGAACAGCTATTGCCTACCAATGATGCGTATATTAGTGATTTGTCGATATTTTCATAAGGAAAATACTGTTTCGCCGCTTTTCTCGCCATTTTACAGAAAGGAGTGTGAAAACAATTATAATCTATCTCTGTTTTTGTCAATCCTGATTCATACATATATTCTTTCAAAGAGTATTCTAATGATTTGAGATAATTATGTGCGGAAAGTCGTCCGTCAAACTTAGCTTCGTTCGTTGCTGCCGGTCTCCAAAAATCAGCAATATCGCAAGTATAAATGCCGGAAAATGGTTCTAATAGTAAAGTTCGAGCATTTTTTGACATTATCATAGCAACAGCCGCTCCGCCTTGGGTCGGTTCTCCTGATGTTCCGGGAGAATATTTTACTATGTCTGAAGCGATTATTAGCACTTTCGAATTAGAATTTAATGTGCGTGTATCTATAAATGAGTATGCCATCTGCAGTGCGGCAGTTCCTGAATAGCAGGCTTGTTTTATGTCAAATACTCGGCAATTAGGTTTTAATCCTAAAAAATGATGAACATAAATTGCGGCTGATTTTGATAAATCAAATGTAGATTCTGTGGCGAACATTACTAAATCGATATCATTCTTATCTTTGATTTTTGAAATCGCTTTTTGCGCTGCGTCTATGCCAATAGTTACTATATCTTCATTTTGAGGGAATACAGCCATTTGAATTTGTCCTATTCCTTCGCAATATTTGCGATAATCTACATCACGACGCATAGCTAGAGTTTTTAAATCAAGAAAATACTTTGAGGTAGAAAATGATATAACATCAATGCCTATATTTTTTGTTAGAAGACATCTTTACGATTCCTTTCTAAGTTGATATGAGAGTTTATTAATTCGCCGGGATTGGTTTGAGAAGCCATGAGAGATAATTCTGAGCATAAAACAGTGGCAGCAATAATTGCGGCAAGTCTTTTTGATGAATTTTCATCATCTGGAAAGCATTTCATTAATTCTAAATTTTTTATAGCAAAATCGGAATTTTTTCCATTTCCAACCGTTCCTACAATTAAATTCGGGATAGTAACTGAAAAATAAAGATCCTCGCCATCCATGTCTGCTATGGTAATTCCCTGCGACGCTTCAACTACATTTGCCGCATCTTGTCCTGTAGCAAGAAACATAGCAAGAATAATGTTTGCGTAGTGAGCATTGGCGCTTCGAACAGATCCGGCTAATATACTGCCAAGAAAATTTTTTTTTGTATTCAACTCGCAAATTTTGCTTGGGGAAGTTTTTAAAACGGCCTCACATACTTCTTTTTTTATAAAAAGTTCCGCAACCGCACGTTTGCCTCGTCCAAAAATGCCGTTTACTGTGGAAACCTTCTTATCTGTGCAATAATTTCCTGAAACGGAGATATATTTTATTTTATTTGGGTGGTGTTTTATTATTACATCAGCGATTTCATCCGCCGCTTTTGTTGTCATATTATGTCCTGACGCATTTCCTGTTTCGATGGCAAAACGAACAAATATCAGACGTCCTACAATCTCAATATGAATGTTTCGCAACTTTGAGAATCGACTCGATTTTTCGACGACATCATCGAGCTCTTTCCTGTTTTTCAGAATCCATTCTTTACATGAAGAGGCTTGCTCGTAATTATCTGCTTCTAAAATAATTGATCTTGTCATGAAATCATCGGAAACTGAAACTTTTATTCCACCCGATTTTTGAGCAACAATTGCGCCACGTTTTGTCGAATACCATAGGGGAATTTCAAACGTTGCTAAAGGAATCGCTATAGATTCTTTGATACTTTTGTAAATTATATCAATAGGACTGATAATTTTTGTCGGTATAATCGTCGGTACAGTTGTATGTGAAAATTTCATATTTTACATTTCCAATAAGATTTAAGATAATAATGTTTCTAACAAATGTCGAGCTGGCAGTTGCACAAATGTATAGAAAAGGCCTACTTTATATCCGAGTAAGTATGAAAGAGGTTCGCTTAATAGTTCTAACCCTATAATAATAAAAAATCCGAATGGTTCCAGGTTATAAAATTTCCATACATATTTTTCAGGAAGACAGGCAGCGAGTACTCGGCTGCCGTCAAGAGGAGGTATAGGTATCAAATTGAAGAAAAATAACGCCAAATTTATTATAGTGAAACTAAATAAGAAAACTTGAGTATAACCATCTGTTCTTTGTATAAAATACGAGCAAATTATTGCCATAAGTATATTGAAAAGAGGGCCGGCAATTGCGACAAGTGCCATGTCAGTAAGCGGATCTTTAAATTTTCTGGGATCGATAGGAACAGGTTTTGCGTAACCTATAAGAAATGGAGAATGCATTAAATATAGTCCGAGAGGAATAATAAAAGATCCCCAAAGATCAAAATGGGTGTAAAGTTTAAAACGCCCGGCTTTCTTTGCTGTATCGTCACCTAATGAATAAGCGGCTAATCCATGTGAAATCTCGTGAAAATTATTGCGATAAATAAAGGCAGTATATTAAAAAATATCGTATTTATAAAATCTTGCATGATTCTAAAATTATTTTTTTCTGAAATTGTCCAGACTTATAATTTTCCCGTCACTTTCTGAAGCATGCTCGTCGCTCGGATTATCATCTTTTGGTCTAAATAAAGGCGTTCCATCGTTTCCATCAGAAAAAGAAGGAGTAAATTGCAAAGCAAATTTTACGGAAGGATCAACAAAAGCGGTTAATGCCGAATAAGGAATAACCAAGTTTTCATGTACACCATTAAAGCTTAAATCTACGGAAAAATATGTATCATTAACTTCCAAATTCCAGTACTGATATTGAATCACAATCATTACTTCTTCCGGATGCCGTTCTTTCAGAAAGCGTGGAATTTTTGTTTTAGGATGGTCTGTTCTGAAACGAATGTAAAAATGATGGCTACCAGGTAAACCATTTTTGGAAACATCACTAAGTACAGTACGTACTACAGAAATTAAAGCCTGTTGTACTAATTCATCATATTTAAAACCATCCATATGCGGCTATCTCCAAAAACAAACAGAGCAATGGGGCGAGTGATCGGAGTTGAACCGACGACTTCCAGAGCCACAATCTGGCGCTCTGACCAACTGAGCTACACCCGCCATAAATAAAGTATATTTTGCAATTCACATCACATACTCAACCTGTATTTTTAACGTTTTATTAAAGAAACGTCAATAGATAATCGCAATCATAGTGAAAGTAAATACCAAAAAATATATTTTTTTAAGAAAATAGAAAAAATGTTTAAAATTTTAATTATTTTTTAACAAACTCCAAATAAGGTGATAATATGTTAACTCGGTTTAGAAAGTTTTTGTAGTTAGAAAGAGGAAAGTATGAGATTATTATTAATAGAAGATGATACCCCTACAGCAAAATGTATCGAAGCCTTATTAAGAAAAGAAGGCGTAGTCGTTGACGCTACAAGTTTCGGACAATATGGATTAGAAATCGGAAAAATCTATGATTATGATGGAATTATACTGGATTTAATGTTGCCGGACATTGATGGTACAGAAGTTATAAAGAAATTAAGAGCATCAAATATAACAACGCCGGTTATTGTTCTATCAGGCCTTTCAGAATCAAAGGATAAAGTCACCTGTCTTGACATTGGAGCGGATGATTATATTACCAAGCCATTTGACGGTAAAGAATTAGTCGCAAGAATTCAAGCTGTTATAAGAAGATCAAAAGGACATTCAGAATCAACTATAAGAATTGGAAGAATGTCGATCAATTTACAAACCAGAAGAGTTGAGGTTGATGGAAAAGTTTTGCATCTTACAGGTAAAGAATACGCTATATTAGAACTATTGTGTTTGAGACGTGGCGCTACTTTAACAAAAGATATGTTTCTTAATCATCTATACGGTGGAATTGATGAGCCTGAATTGAAGATTATCGACGTTTTTGTCTGCAAAATTAGGAAGAAACTTATGGATGCCATGGATGGTGAATGCTATATCGAAACTATCTGGGGACGTGGATATACTTTGAAAGATGTACCAGAAGAACCGGCAAAAAATACTGAAAAATTAGGTGAAGTAAAAGAATATCCGAGAATGCAAAGAAACGCTGTTTAAATCTTGATAAGAAAA
>JAFUZX010000025.1 GCA_017476405.1 Alphaproteobacteria bacterium
GCTTTTGCAAAAGTACAGGCCGGTTGGCATACTGCTTTTTGGTGAAAATTGCGAAAGTGAGGAACAGGTTAAATCGCTTACCGCTAGTTTGAAGAAAATGGGATTTATCATTGCGGTAGATCTTGAGGGAAAAAGTATAAATCGGTTCAAGAAATTTTATCCGCTAGATAAAGATGCTTGCGATTTTAAAAACGCTTCATTGGAAGAAATATATGATTATCATTACAATATTGCTCGATATGCCAAAAATTTAGGAATTGATATTATTCTTGGTCCGGTATCGGATGTTTGCGGTGATACATCTCTTTTTATGTTTAAGCGTTGTTTTTCTGATGATCCACGTAGAGTGGCAGAATGTGTCGGAGTGGTAGTAAAAGCATATCAGGATGCAGGAATATATTCCGTAATAAAACATTTGCCGGGACATGGAAAAGCGATTGATAGCCACAAATTTTTACCTACTGTTTATGCATCTGAGCAAGAATTAAAAAAATGCGACATATTAGCGTCAGAAATAGTAATAAAAAATCTGAAAGCACAAAAAAAACCTTTACCGGGAGCAATGGTTTCTCATGTTATATATAATGCTTTTGACGAAAATTTTCCTGCGAGCTTATCGAAAATCATTATAAAAAAAGTTATTCGAGAACAAATAGGAATAGGAAAAGGTCTTATATTTTCTGATGATTTAAGAATGCAGGCAATTGATAAATTCATGGAGCGTAGTAAAAAATTAGAGTCTGAAAATAGTAAACAAGATAATAATATTCTGTTAGCTCTAAATGGCTTTTTGCAAGCTGGTGGTGATATTGCGATATTTAACTGTATAGAAAATTTAGATGAAAAAAAATTAGCAAAAATTTTAAAAAAAACTAAAATTATGTGGAAAATATTAAAAGTTATTCGCTTGAAGTAACTATATTTTTATGTTAGTGTAAATTGATTAATATTAGTCAAAATGAATTAGAAGGAGTGTATATCTATGAAAACTAATATTTTTATAAATTGTTTTATAGCTGGGGTTTTGTCAACTGGGGCTATGGGACTTTTTTCAGAAACGCAGGCGATGAATTTTGAAAAAGAGGCGAAGGAAGCTGATTTTTTCGTGTCTGCCAAATATTCACCTAATAACGATAATGCTACAGTAAATTTTTTTAAAGGTGAAAGTCAGCTTGGAGAAATAGACTGGAATGATGGAGTAGCTACTGTTAATGTAGCTGAACAGAATGACCTTTGTAATTTGAATATCGTATTGAATAAAAACGACTTTGACAAAGTTCGTGATTGTAAAATTTTAGTACAATCACAAGTAACAGAGGCGTCTTCTCAATGTATTTTTCCTTTTAGTATTTCTTTTTGCGATGGAATTGTGATAGCACCGGATGGTGAAATAGATAATGCGTCTATTATTTGTGCTTTCGATACCAATAAAAGTATTTTTATAAAAAATCCTGTAAAGTGCAGAAAAATTATTTTACGTAGTAGCGATATTTTTGGTTGCGATAATGTATCTGGAACATGTCAGGTATTTGCTGTTAATAATAATACATCAGTTGCTTCATCTTCTTCATCAGCAGTATCTTCAAATGTAATTGAACAGGTTGAAGAAGAGACTAGCTCGAAGAAAGGTAAAGACTTGGCCAGAGATGGATTACATTCGATAGCTGATGGAATAGGAACTGTAGCAACTGCTATAGCAACTTCTGGCGATATGCAGAGATTAAAGAAAAACATTGCTAACGAAAGCAAGAAAGTAGAACAAAGAATAAGGAAACTATTCCGTCGTCATTGAAAAAAGTAGTTTCTTATGGACTGAAAATTATTTTATAACTAAGTCTTCCCCCTCTATATAGAGGGGGATGTTTTTTACTTCGTCGCATTAATCTGAGTTTTAGCTGGTGGATACTGGAAAACGTCCTGGTTTAGGTGTGAAAATGACCTGGTATTTGAAATATGCATTGACTACTGGTGGAAAAGATGAGGGCTCAGAAATATAAACTTTAAGTGGTAAGATAAATAATCCTAGATTTGATTTCTCGACATATGTTGATTTATCAAAATACATATTTAAAGTATTAAAATCATAATAAACCCAAACCATTACACGCTCGTCGCCATCATTTTCACATACTAAATCTGCATGTATGCTTTTTATTTCTGTTTCTGTTTTTGTTGTCAAGGAAGTAGTAGTATGGTTTAAATCGGTTGGTGTACTTCCGCTGTAGGTATTTGTTATATATGTTTGATATCGGTAGTTATTGCTGCTGTTTCTTTTTACATATATCCAAATTATAGAATAATACATTCCAAACGGCCATGGACTAAACATTGTTTGATTATGAAAAAAGTTTAAACAACTTGCGTAAGTAATTCTCTTTAAATCAGTTATTGTTAATTGCTTGCTATCTCTATTATTGCATACATTCTGACACATGCTTGCAGCCATATATGCCGATGCCTTAACTTTGTCTCTTAATTCGTAAAATCTATAGTGATCATTAACAAAAAATAAAACTAATATTAATATAGGTAAACATATTGTAAATTCGATAAGAATCCCACCGATATTTCGCTTCTTTAAAAGATATTTACTTTTATTAAATTGTTTAAGTGGTTGTTTTGTATTTTCGTGCCATATTTCATGGAAGTGTTTGATATGCTCTTTTGTTGATTTTTTAAAGTTTTGACAAAACTTCACCCCCCCCCGTCAATTTTTGAAATAATTTGACTAATTTCCCGCATTTTTCGCTCCAATGTACTTTTTTCAAAAATAATTGTATACAAAACAAGTTGAAATTTTGTTAATTTCTTATATGTTTCCATTGTGTTTGTTATTTTTGCAAAAAAACTTCTAATTGCTGAGTTGATATTTTTTCCCGGAAGTTATTTATTAATCCATTATCAAGTAATTTGGACGTATTCTTCGTAATTAATTATTTTCTTTTTCACTAAAGCGAGAATCATTCCGGCCGTTATACTTGCCGCAATCATAGATGAGCCTCCGTAACTAATAAACGGCAAGGTCATACCTTTTGTTGGAATCAGTAATAGTGCTGATGCAATATTTACAAATGCTTGCAATCCGAACTGAGATAATAGTCCAACAGACGATAATATCGTAAATAAATCACTTTCTTTTAACGCTTTTAACATTCCGTAAACAACGATAAAAGCAATTAAAATAACTACAAATGCACATATGAAAAAACCAAATTCCTCTCCGAGAACGGCGAATACAAAGTCTGCATGAGCGTCTGGAAGATGTTTTTTTACAATACCTTCGCCCGGTCCCATTCCAAATAATCCTCCGTTAGCAAATGCTTCTAAAGATCTGTCGATTTGGTAATGATCTCCAATTGCTGGATTTAAAAATTTATCTATTCTGGCGGTTACGTGTGGAAGAAAAAAATACGCTAATATTAGTGCGCCGACTCCGCTTAATCCTAAACCTATGGCATAAATTATCGGGAATCCATTTACAAAAAGTTGACCTAACCAAACGGCAGTTGTTAATAGTATCATTCCTACATCAGGTTGAAGCACTAATAAAAAGACAAAACTGAAATATAAAATTGCCGAAAGTAATTTTCCACGAAATTTCGGATAGTTTTTCTGCTCAGATAATAACCACGCAGTGATTATTGCTAAAGCGGGTTTCGCAAATTCTGAAGGTTGAATGGAAAATCCTCCAATCGAAATCCATCTTTTGGCTCCTTTTATTTCACTTCCGAAAAAAAATGTCATAAAAGTTAAAAACATTGCGATAGTAAATAAAGCAATAGAAAATTTTTTCAAATATTCTACTTCCATAGTAGAAACAAAAAAAATTGTTAACACCGATGGAATTATGTACATTAAATGACGTTTTAAAAAATAAAATTCCTCTATTCCTATGCGATTTGCAACCATAGGAGTTGCTGCTGCTGCCATTAATATCCCTATGAAAATTAATCCCAAAAACGAAAAGAGCAATACTCGATCAATGGTCCACCACCAACTTCCGATTAAACTGTCATCTGTTCTTGAAAAAGATATCATTTCGCTAATTGCCTCACGAATTCTTTAAATTTTTCACCACGTTCTTCAAAACTTTTAAACTGATCAAAGCTAGCGCATGCCGGAGAAAGTAAAACAAAATCAGGCTTGTAAGTTTTGGCTTTTAGATATGCCTGTTTTACGGATTTTTCCAAAGTATAGCTTATTTCTGCGTTTACATTATTAGATCTCAACAAAGCATACCATTCATCCGCAACTTCACCTATCAAAAAAGCGTATTTTATTTTGTGAAAATATTTTTGAAGAGAAAAAATTCCGCCTTCTTTGGGTCTACCGCCGAGAATCCAGAAAATATTATCGAATCGAATTAATGCTTGTTCAACAGAATCAGCATTTGTAGCTTTGCTATCATTGATATACGATACTCCATTTATTTCCTCGACAAATTCTTGCCTGTGTTCAAGGCAACTAAATGAAAATAAATTCTTTTTAAACTCAGATTTCGCTATACCGTTTTGAATACATGCGGCGTATGCAGCAGCAATATTTTGGCGATTATGATTACCATCCAATTTCAGGTATTTTTCACAAATAATTTCATTTTGTCCGAAGCGATTATCAACTAAACAATCATCTTTCCATCCAATACCATTTTCAGGAATAAATTTACCTGAAATTCCTATTACATTATTTTGCTTTATTTCTTTCAAAAAGTTATAAATGTTTTTGCAATGGGCATCATCAATTCCGATAATCGAGTTTTTTGCGTTAATGAAGATTTTTTGTTTTGCTGCTATATATCCTTCCATTCCTCCATGTCGAGTCAAATGATCTGGAGTTATGTTTAGTAATATTGAAGTATCAAAACCTAAAATATTGGCATGTTCTAACTGATATGACGATAATTCTAATACATAAAAATCATATCCATTATTTAAAGATAAAATAGGTGGTCCAAAATTTCCACCAATTTCTGAACGCTTGCCGGATTGTTGAAAAATATGATAAATAAGGGCAGTTGTTGTTGATTTCCCATTAGTGCCTGTAATTGCGATAATTTTTTCGTTTATTGATTTTTGTTTTTGAAATAAATCCAGATCTCCAATTAATTCAATTCCATATTTTCGAGCCATTACAACAGCGTTATGCGGATTTGGCCAATAAAGATGGATTCCAGGACTTATCGCAATAAAATCAAGAGATTTTACAATATCTTCGTTCAATAAATTCGCTGTGTATTTTTTATATTCGTCTGATTTTATAACAGCATCATCATACAAAAAAACTTCAGCTTTTGCGGCTATAAGAGCATCAACTATCGCTCGTCCTGTCTGACCGAAACCTAAAACACCAACTCGTTTATTCTCTAAATAATTTAACGCTATCATTTCTTTCTTATCTATTTTATTTTCTTATCTTATTTTTAGCGTCGCCAATCCGATAAGAGCAAACACAAACGATATAATCCAAAATCTTATAACTACGGTTGTCTCATTCCAACCTTTACGTTCAAAATGATGATGAATTGGAGCCATAAGAAAAATTCGTTTTCCTGTAAGTTTGAAATAAAAAACTTGTAACATAACTGATACAGCTTCAATGACAAACAATCCACCTATAATCGCTAATACAAATTCATGTTTTGCGATAACACTAATGCCACCAAGAGCTCCGCCAAGAGCTAATGATCCAGTATCTCCCATAAATATAGCGGCAGGAGGAGCGTTATACCACAAAAATCCTAAACATGCTCCGATCATTGATCCGCAAAATATGCTGACTTCTCCTGCTCCGGCTACATATGGAATAGCTAAATAATTTGCGAAAACTATGTGTCCAGCAAAGTACGTAATGATTCCTAAGCATAAAGCCGCAAGCATAGTTGGAAATGTCGCCAAACCATCTAAACCATCTGTAAGATTTACAGCATTTGAGCTCCCTACAATAACAAACGTGGTAAATACAATAAGAAATGCGAAATTTTTTACTATAAAACTCTTTATAAAAGGAAATGCTAAACATCCGATAATAGACGGCGCACGTAAAATCTCAACAAAGTAAGAAAATAATAAGGCAAATAATATTTGAAAAAATAATTTCTGTTTTCCGGACATTCCAGCTGAGCTTTTATACTTTATTTTTGAGTAATCATCGAAAAAACCAATAGCGGAATAAGAAAATGTCAAAGCTGTTAATGCGATCAAATATCCGTTTGTAACATCTCCCCAAAGTAAAGCTGATATTATAGTACTTGCGATAATTATTGCTCCCCCCATTGTTGGCGTTCCTTGCTTTGTGGCAATGTGTGATTGGGGGCCGTCTGAACGAATTGGCTGCGTATAATGGAATCTTTTTATAAATATCGGATATAAAATAAATGCCATTAATAACGAAGTTAGTAAAGCGCAAAAAGTTCTGAAAGTTATATATCGAAAGAGATTCATTCCGGATATAAAACTTAAATTAGGTAAAATAAAATTATAAAACATACAAAAATAAAAACCGAATCTCTAAAATTAATTACGCAAAATGTTCTTTCAACACGTTAACAATATAATCCATATTCATAGCGTTTGAACCTTTTATCAGAATACAATCATTATCTTGAGCATCTTTCAATATACTTTCAGCAAGATCATGAGAATTTTTTTTCCAATCTCCTTTTTTTTGTGTTCTGAGATTTTCAAAAAAGTATCTTGCCATATTTCCGCATGTAAAAACACGATCAATTCCATATTTATCTATAGTAGGAGCTAAATTTTCATGAAAATATCGTGAATTTGCTCCTAAACAAAGCATATCTCCTATAACAGCGATTTTTCTTCCACTGTGTTCACGTAATCCAAGTGAACGTAAAGCCCATTTTACGGATATAGGTGATGCGTTATAAGAATCATCAATTAACGTAATATTTTTTTTATTTAAATGAATTACTTCGTTACGTTTTTTGGTTACTTGAAATGATTCTATGGAGTTAACCAATTTCTCTATATCAATATTTGATATTACGTGAGCTGCGGTAATTGCTGCTACACTATTCCAAACAAAAGCTATATTTTCGCAATTTAATTTATATTTAATTACTTTTCCCAAGAATGCTACTTCTGCTGTAATATGTCCATTTTCTAATTTAGAAGATAATATTCGAATATCTGATTCTTTATTTTGTCCGAAAGTAATGACATTTTTTATTCCATCCATTTTAGCCTTTTCTTTTAAAAAATCAGCGTAAGGAGAATCGTTTGGAATAATTGCGATATCTGCGCCATTTTCAAATATTTCTGATTTTGCTTTTGCGATATCAAATTGTGATTCAAAAGACTCTAAATGGTTTTCACCTATATTAGTTATTAACGCTACAGATGGTTTAACTAAATCCACTAATTTTTTTATATTACCGAAAGAACTCATTCCCATTTCGAAAATGGCAATCTTCGTATTTCTCGGCATTAGAGCAGCACAAATCGGCATACCTATCTGACTATTGTAATTTTTTTTCGATACATATACTTCGCTTTTATCCATATTTTTATCGAGTATATGAAAAATCATATTTTTTGTAGTGGTTTTTCCTACACTTCCGGTTACAGCAAGATATTTTGCGCTTGTCGATTCAGATAGATTATATTTCGCTAATTTTCTTAATGCCTCGTATGTTGATGAGACATAAATCAAATTGTCTTTTAATATGTTGCTATCTGTATTTTCTTCTGTTAATGCAAGTGAAGCTCCGTGTTCAATTGCGTCTTTTATAAATTTATGTCCGTTTGTTTTTTCTCCTCGCAAAGCGATAAACAAATCTCCTTTTTGGACTTCTTTTGAATTTATAGAGATACCGTATACATCTTTACAAACATCTTGTGAGAATATTTGAGATAATTCTTCTTTCGAAAAAATCATATTTATACTCCGTTTGAAACTTTATTTAAAATAATTTCTTTATCACTAAAATGCTTAAATTCATTTCCTATTTGCTGATAATCTTCGTGTCCTTTTCCAGCAATCAGCAATGAATCTCCATCATTTAGCATTTCAATCGCTTTTTCAATCGCTTTTTTTCTATCATCAATTTCAGTCGCTTTATTACATCCATCAAGAATCATTCTTCTTATTTCTTTGGGAGATTCGTTTCTTGGGTTATCATCTGTTACAATAACAATATCTGAAAAATTTTCAGCGATTTGGCCCATAATTTTGCGTTTTTGATGATCTCGTTCTCCACCACATCCGAAAAGCGTTATTATTCTTTTTGGATTATGCTCTCGTAAAGACAATATTGCGTTTTTTAGAGCGTCAGGAGTATGAGCGTAATCAATATAGATTCTTTTTGCTCTGTTTAATGTAGTAACTAACTCTAATCTGCCATTTATCGGATGAATATGTTCTAATGCTTCGAAAATATTTTCTGATTTTACTCCGGTTAAGTAGCAACTAGCTGCAGCGCACAAGGCATTATAAACTTGAAATTTCCCGAATAACGGTAATATAAATGAAACTTTTTCCCCGAAAAATAATAAACTCACTTTTTGGTATGTTTGCTCAGCTTTAATATCGCAAATTTTTAAACCGTTTTCATTCGCATTATAACCGTATTCAATACAACGGATTTTTCTTTTTCTCGATATATTTTTTATTGATTCCGCTTGTTGATCATCTGAGTTAATTACAAAAAATGTTTTTTCGGACGCTAATTCAGAAAACAATTTTGATTTTGCGTTCCAATAATTATCCATAGTTTTATGGTAATCCAAGTGATCTTGCGTAAAATTTGTAAAAGCGCAAACTGAAAATGACAAACAATCCAATCTGTGTTGATCTATACCATGGCTTGACGCTTCAATCGCAACAGACAGTTTTCCGAAATTATGTCTTTTCGAAGATGAAGACGAAAAAGAGTTCAAAATTTTGTGAAGTTCGATAGGATTCGGAGAAGTTAAAGTCCCGGATAATTTGGTTCTTGTTCCATCTCCTTGAATAATTCCTAATGTTCCGATACTTATGGCATTTCGTTTGTCATAAGTCCATATTTGCCGAATAATATCTACTGTTGAACTTTTTCCATTAGTTCCGGTAACAGCAATGGCATCTTGTAAATTACTTTCAAAAAAACGTGATGCGATATATGCTAATTCATATCTTGTATTTTTTACAGGAATAAATATTATACCATTTTCAATATAACTTTCTTCGGTTTCATTTTCACGATTATAAATAATATATTTAGCTCCTTTAGAAATTGCGTTATCGATATACCGTTTTCCATCAGACGCATTTCCGTTAATAGCAATAAAAAGACTCTCATCTGAAACTTTTCTTGAATCATCACATATATTTTTAACTAACGCTTTTGATAAAAGTTCTTGAATCGAAGAATTACATTTTAATATTGTATCTTGGCTTAATAAATTGATCAGTTTTTTCATTTTGCCAGACTTTCTTTTCTTAGAATTTCATGCCAATCAGGTTCTGTTCCTTTTTGCATGGTAACGTTTAGCATAGGTCCAATTCTTTTTATAATCCTACCGGCAGTTGGTGCGGCATTCCAACCTGCTGTAGCGTATCCGTACGTTTTTGCGCTTGCTTTTGGATCATCCAAAACAACATAAACCGCATATTTTGGGTCAGTCATTGGAAATGCTCCTATGAATCCGCAGTAATTCGCATGTTTTAAATAATGTCCGCCTTTTTGTTTTTCAGCTGTTCCTGATTTTCCTCCAACATAATATCCAGGGACTTCCGCGAATTTATTTGTTCCTTCCGTTACATTCAATCTTATCAAAGCTTTTAATTGTTTTGATGTTTTTGAGGAAATAATCCGTCTTCCCGGAGCGTAAATTTCATGTTTTAACAAAGTTGGATTATTTAAAAGTCCATCATTCATGAGTCCTGAAAAAATTGTGATCAAATGTAGCGGACTTACAGCGATTCCATGCCCGAACGCAATTGTTATTGCGCTTGCTTCAGACCAATAATGAGGGAATAACGGACGTTGCGTTTCTATCAATTCACAAGCTACGGAATCTAGCATACCAATTTTTTTGAAAAAGGATTTTTGATGAGTTGCTCCAATATCAATAGCTATTTTTCCTGAACCAATATTAGATGAATATTTCAAAATTTCCTCAACTGAAAGAAAAGTCGCTTTTCCTTTAAAATCATGAATAGTGAAACGCCCGACCTTTAAAGGAAATCTGGCATCGAATTTAGTAAAAGGTGTAATCCTTCCTGTTTCTAATGCCATTGCTGTATTGAAAATTTTTGCTGAAGATCCCGGTTCAATCGCTGATGAAGTCACCATATTGAAACGTGCTTTATTTTTAGGATCTGATTTTTTATTTGGATCAAAATCAGGCAATGATACAAGCGATAGAATTTCTCCGGTTGCAATGTTCATCACAACAGCGGCACCGCCAATTGCATGAAATTCATTTATACTTTTTTCTAATTCATCATGAACCGCATGCTGTATTTTTACATCCATTGATAAAACTAAAGCATTCGTTGATTCTCTTAGAGAGTTATCAAAAACTTTTTCAATTCCCGCTATCCCTATGTTATCTACATCAGTACCTCCAATTACATGTGAAAGTAAATTTTTATCAGGATAGACTCTGCGCTCTGTTTTTAAAAAATGTAATCCCGGAATTCCTAAATTTAAAACAGCCTGTTCTTGTGGTGGAGATAAATTTCGTTTGATCCATAAAAATTTTTTTGATGTTGTTATTTTTCTTTTTAATTCTTGTTTATCGATATCATTAAATACTGATCCAAGTTTTTCTACCGCTTCATTTACGTCTAAGATTTCATGAGGATAAGCGAAAAGTGAAACTGTTGGCAAACTTGTGGCTATTATTACGCCATTCCGATCAACTATATCAGCACGAGAAATAATTATTGGCATGAGATAATTCTTAATTTCATGTCCTTTATCATTAAAAATCATAATATACGCTAATCTAGCGATTATTACGGCAAACAAAAATATGAATACACTTATCGCAAACAGCGTTCTGTGTTTTGCAACTTTAATATTACGATAAGCCATAGAATAAAAATTTTGACCTAATTCATTATGCATTAATTTTCTTCCATAGATGAATCATTTTCGTTATCGATATTTCTATCATTCATAATTTCGTCAACAAGTTGAGATAACCTTTTGGTCCTTTTATATGTTCTTCGTTCAGAATGGAATAATGATGCATCAAATTCACGTAATTGTGATACATCCATTTGCTTCATATCTAAATGTCGTTTGGCTAATGCTTGTATTCGGTCGGGAGAAGTTAGTGATTTCCATTCAGCTTTTAATATGTGCAGATTTTTTTTCTCTTCAATTATCTGTTTCTTTGCGTAACGTATGCGATTTTCGATATCAATGACTGAATATTTTAAATAAAATAACCATGAACATATTGCGCATGTTAAAAATATAAAAAAGACTGTCGACTTTTTTGTTCTCATTATATATTTCCGAAAATTTGTTGAATTATAACATATAAATTCCTCGAAGTTTAGCGGATCTAGATTTCGGATTTTCATTAATTTCGTTTTGCGAAGGTGTAATAGGTTTTTTATTTATAAAACATATTCGATCCTTATTTTCTGAAACTATATTTCTGAAAAAATATTTTACGATTCTATCCTCAAGCGAGTGAAAAGTTACAACAATGATTTTTCCTTGCGGATTTAAAATATCAATAGACGTTTTTAAAACTTTTTCTAATTCATCTAATTCATTGTTGACAAAAATTCTTAATGCTTGAAATGTTTTTGTTGCTGGATCAATTTTTCCGCTTTTTTTTACTCTATTTCTGATTATGTTAGCCAGATCTTCCGTTGATTTTATTTTACTTAAATTTTGTTTTATGCTTTTTGCGATACTGCGTGAAAAATGCTCCTCTCCATATTTATATATAATATTCGCTAATTCTTTTTCCGGATATTTTCTAATTACATCAAGCGCATTTCCATCACATAATCCCATTGACATATCCAATGGGCCGTTTAAACGAAAAGAAAAGCCACGTTTAGAATCAGATAATTGAAAATTTGAAACTCCAAGATCTAATACAATTCCATCGACACGTGAGGAAGAGATTAAAGCTTTGTGAGTTGCAATAACTGACTTTATATCACTAAATTTCGCATGCGAAAAAGCAAAACGATCTAAGTATTTTCTTTTAAACTCTTCAGCAATTGTTTTTACGAAAGGATCACGATCACAGGCGATAATTTTACAATTGGCGGCTTCTAAAATTGCTTGAGTATATCCGCCTCCACCAAAAGTTCCATCAAAATAAACTGCGCCATTGCGTGGTGCAAGCATATCAATTACTTCATTTAAAAGAACAGGAACGTGTTTCATATATCTAAAATACTTTCAAATATTTTTTACAGAAAATGAGATATTATAAAAAATACAGGAATCAAAATTCCGATAGACCAAACCATATATCCGATAAATGAAGGAACTTTTACACCGTAATTTCCAGCAATTGATTTTACCATTAAATTTGGCGCATTTCCGATGTAAGTAATAGCCCCCATAAAAACCGTAGAAATAGAAATTGCCGCTAATAAATCAGCTTTTACTGTCATTAATTCAACAGCATTACCTGAAAGCATATGGAAGAAAATTAAAAAAGTAGGCGCATTATCTAAAATAGATGATAATAATCCACTTGCCCAAAAACATCTGGCTGCAATTATTGTATTATTCGGAGCAATCCAGTCGAAAATAAATTTAAGTGATCCATCTGTTCCTTGATGCAACATTGAAATAATTGGAGTCACAGTTATAAAAATACACGCAAATAAATTAACAATTTCTTTTATAGGCTCAAATGAAAAAGAATTACGCTCTCTTATAGTATGTGGTGTGATTCTCATAGAAACTACAGCGATACTGAGTAAAATAACATTTCGTAATAATGGTGAATAAGAAAAACTTTCACCTAATAAAATAAATGAACCATCAAAATTACATAGCACAACTGTAGTTAATATTCCGATTATGAGTAAAAAATTTCTTTTCCCTCTGAAAATTACATGTTCTTCCTTATTATTTTTGTTTATCTTAGAGTAGTTTTCTCGTTTTAATAAATAAAAATCTATAACGAAAAATAATAAACAAAGCAATATTGTTGTTATAAGTTGATATCCATATAAATTTTTGATAAACCAGAAGAAATCAACTCCTTCTAGGAAACCGATAAAAAGCGGAGGATCTCCCAATGGAGTGGAAATACCGCCGATGTTAGCTATTAAGAATATGAAAAAAAATACTAAATGTGTTTTATATTGTCTATTTGTATTAGATCTAAGCAATGGGCGAATTAACAAAGTAGCGGATCCTGTTGTACCAATTAAGCCGGAAATAAGACTTCCGAAAAACAAAAAGCATGTATTAAAGAATGCGCCTTCTCCTCTCGGAAAATCTATAAAAATACCTCCTGATACAATATATAATGATGAAATTAAAATTATAAAAGGAATATAGTGATCAAAAATAGGTTCAAATATAGCATTGAAAATTTCATTAATACCAAAAACATAAGCTATGGAAAAAATGTATATTATTCCCCAAAATGCTGGAATTAGTCCACCATATTTATGCCAAAACTTACTGAACAGAAGAGGAATAAATGACATGGAAAAAATAATTCCTAGAAAAGGAACAGTCCACATTAAATTTGAAAATTCCATGCGATTTTACCTTGCTATTTATCTTATAATATCTTTCACAATATATATTGGCCTTTGTTTTGTCTCAATATATATTCTACCAATATATTCGCCAATGACTCCCAAAAAAATCATCTGGACTCCTCCAATAAAAAGCATCGCAACCATAAGAGAAGCGTATCCCGGTACATCTATTCCACAAAAAACAACTTTAAAAATTATCCAAAAGCTACGAATAAACGCAATTAAAGTTACAAATAACCCAATATAGGAACATATTTTCAAAGGAAAAGTTGAAAAAGATGTAATACCATCTATCGCATAATTCCACAACTTCCAATATGACCACTTGGTCGTTCCTTTTTCTCGTATCGGTCTAACGTAATCTACATATGTGGTTTTAAACCCGACAAAGGAAAACAGACCTTTCATAAATCTGGTTCGTTCTTGAAAATTTTTAATAACATCTATAACTTTTCTATCCATTAACCTAAAGTCGCCTACATTTTTTGGAAGCTGATAATCTGAAATACGATTGTAAATATCATAAAATAAATTTGCCGTAATTCTTTTTAGAAAAGTATCGTTAGATCGATCAATTCTTCTTGCGAGAACTACATCAAATCCTTCTTTCCATTTCTGTAACATATCAAGGATTAATTCAGGCGGATCTTGTAAATCGCAATCTATTGGAATAACACAATTTCCTTCGGAAAAATCAACTCCGGCGGTAATTGCTGAATCTTTTCCGAAATTTCTGGAAAAATTAATAATCTTTATTTCCGCATGTCGTTTTTTTTCTGTTAACAATTTTTCGAAAGTATCGTCAATACTACCGTCATTAACACAAACGATTTCAAACTTGTATTTGCTTTTTTTTAATATTGGAATAATTTTTTTGAAAAAGATTGCTACAGAATCAGATTCATTATAAAAAGGCACAACTATACTTACATCCATTGAATTTTTACCTTACTTTATTTTGATACTTTTTATTTTTTTATTAATTTTATTTTTTTA
>JAFUZX010000026.1 GCA_017476405.1 Alphaproteobacteria bacterium
AATGCAAGCGATCCGACTGCCAAGAAAGGAATTTTTGTTGACCCGCTCTTTGATGATGACATGCGAGATCAAGGAATTTCGCAAACTGGAGCGATTGTCGACAACAAACTAATGCTTCCGATAACAACTGAAGTTCATGATTTTGCAAAAGAACAGCAAGTTTATATGCTGCCTTATACTTTGGAAACTGTGATTTCTCAAGAACTGCAAACAGGTTCGATGAAGATAAATCCTTACAACGCCTTCGACCCGATTCCTGCGGATTTGAGCATAGTTTTGAATATCGATCACTGGACTGAAGTTCAGACGCAATGGCTTAGCGCATTAACCTATACTTATTACACTCGTGGTTGGGGAGGAAGTTCCTCTTCAAATCAGCTGGTCAGCTCATCGACTAAGAACATTGCGTATATGAGGCAGCAGAGTCCGAAATTTACGGTTGAAGGACTGAAGCCAGGCGAAAGAATTTCAAAAATTACGTTTAACGGAATCGAAATAACAGCAAGGGAGGCAGAATAATGGCATTAGAAGCAGACAGAGACGGCGTTGCAAATGGTTCATTTACCGTGCCTTCAGGTGTTCCATCGGGAACAGTTCAAGTTGAAGTATTAGGCGATCAAGGCAGTCGAGGCACCGGAACTTACACCGCCAGCGGAACAATCACGACTGAACAAAGACGCATTGTAAACACGGTTTACTATCGATATGATCCTCTTGCTCAGACCTTTACGCTATCTGAAGGAAGGCATATTGCAGGTGTTGATTTATGGTTCAAAAAGAAAGGCACTTCAAGAGTTCTTGTTCAAATTAGAGAAACAACGGCGGGATTTCCGAACCAAAATATCATAGCTCAGGCGAGCATTAAGCAATCGCAAATTAGCTTAACATCTTATACAAGAGCGACCTTTCGACCGATCTGGCTCGAACCAAACGTTGAGTATGCAATTGTCGTTTTAACTGACGATTCTCAAACAGCTTTGGCGATCTGTGAACTTGGAAAATATGATGAAATTCACAAAAGGTATGTCACAGCGCAAGCGTATCAAGTTGGTGTGTTGCTTTCATCCTCAAACGCCAGTACTTGGACGGCTCACCAAGAAATGGATTTGACTTTTCGTCTCTTGGCTTGCAAATTCACTGAAAACAGCTTGGAAGTCAATCTCGGAAGCGTTACAACATCGAGAAATACCGATCTTTTGGTGAAGTCTACAATTGAACGAGTCGCTTCAGAAACAGATATTGAATTTTCGCTGATTGATACGAATGGAAACACGAACACGCTTTCCGAAGACATGCCGGTTTCTTTGCGTGAAGAGTTATCGGGAGATGTTTCGTTCAAAGTTAGGCTTAAAGGCAACCAAAAACATTCTCCTGTTCTGTATCAAGGTGTTCAATTGATGCTCGGAACTCAGGCTGAAACAGCGGATTACGTAACAAGAGCAATTCCGGCAGGCACAAACATCAATAATAAAGATCAATTTTTTAACTAGTTATTATCATCGTCACTTAAGCAACTCAATATATCATCATCGGAATTGTCCACCTTCATCGTTTTCATGCTTTCTTTCAAATGATTTATAGAGTTCAAATATCTTGTTCTCTCATCTATCATGCTGACCAACTCATTCATAACAAATGAGTTTGAGATATCTTCATCAAAAAAATGATGACTACCGTTGTAATCTGCAAATTCCAAAAATCTTTTTGCTATAGTTAAATTCTGCAAACTAGTTTCATCGACGCCCTCTTTACCCAACTTTCGCATGTCTTTTCCTATAAGCAATGCTGCCTCTCGTAATTGCTCTCTAATCTCTTGCGAATAGTTTTTGCACTCAAATTTTGCTCTCTCTTGGAAATTATCTCCT
This sequence comes from Alphaproteobacteria bacterium, assembly GCA_017476405.1. Lineage (GTDB taxonomy): Bacteria > Pseudomonadota > Alphaproteobacteria > UBA3830 > UBA3830 > BNWE01. Next base: position 1,866 of record JAFUZX010000026.1, read on the forward strand.
CCAAAATTATCTAAAAAAGCAGAAGCAATATCCTCTAATTCATTTTTATCATTACAACATTGTTTCATTTCTGTCACTATCTTATATGGATTTCTTGAATTTTCTTTCACTATTTCCATAAAATTCATCGCAACCAAGCTATTAGACAAAAGAAAACTCATCAATAACAAAATATAACGCATAAACACATTCTCCCCAATTCTTTATTAATTATACCATTCAATCCTTCCGTGATCTAGTTTCTCTCTATAATCCAAGTTTAACTTTCCATAGGATTTCTCTAAGAGATGTATAAAACTAATAGGTACATGTACAACACGAAAATCAGATCTGGGCGTTACTCTTAAAGATTTTCCTTCTTTGTGTAGATACGCACCTTCACTACAAGGATCAAAATACAATTCATTTTTATCATCAACAAATAAACCAGTGATTGCTCTAAACTCATCAGCATCTGTATATATATCTTTTAGATATCTTACATAGGAACTATCAATATTTTCTCGCAAAAATACAACTGCCAATCTTGAAAAAGAATTAAAACCATTACCCTCTATTCCAATAACAAGATGGTGAAAAATTTCATGATGTAATCCAGAGGCTGCCGATATCTCTTGATCATCCATTAGGCAACACATAGGTGGTATTTTTATAGAATCAATATTATCACATAAAAGAGGACCTGTCATACATCTTGCTGTAATTTTTCTATCAGAAAATTTAACTACATAATGGTGTGTTCCAGAATCATATTCATACATTGTCGGTCCTACCTCTAAAGAAAACATTCCAAACCTCAGTAAGGGTAAAAAATTATCCACAACAGTCTTGACATTAATATTCCAACAATAATTAATTTGATCAATAATAAACTGCTGTTTTGCCTTTTTATTAACTAATTGAAAATCATTCTTAAAGATTCTAAATAAAGAGCCATGTTTATAAGGTTCTAGAGCATTAGGAAAAACGATAGGATTCTGTTTTAATTGGTTAAGCCATGTGTTAAGGTTTGAGAAACAAAATACCACCTCTGCGTCATGAACCCCTAGAGCATCTAAAAGTAACACTACTTTCTTTACTTTCTCAATTTTCTCATTACCAGTTACTGGAATAACTGGTATCTTATTCACAAGTTCTTCTAAAGTGCGTGCACATTCCACAAATGAATATAGTTTTGCAGTAACAGTCAAAAGAGTTTCTTTTCCAACCTCATTCTCCGCTATATTGTTTAGTGCAGAACGAATACGGGGATCTAGCGCATCTACACTACCTTGAATAGAACATTTACAAAACTGTTCAACTAATTTTTGCTCATTATCCCCCTTTAATGCATTGTACTTTTCTTTTGTTATGTTACTAAATTCAGGATAACGATTAAATTTCATTCCTTCAGTGATTCCCGGAATCAAAATCCATACGCAAAAAGGTAAAATAATAAGATTGTTTAATACAAAATTCCACTTCATCGAACACCTCATATCTTCATGAGCAGTTCTGTATAATAACAATCTATGGTTGAATCTGTCAAGCTTTAAAAATTACTCTTTAAGATTATACTATGCAGAAAGATAAGCATATTATTTGTATAACTTAACGAACGACAGCATCAGCTCTTGGGCGAATTTCGAAACTCGCTTAAACGGAGAATTTTGGGTAAAATACGAGCTTGCAGAGCCTCAATCCGTGGATATGATCGATCTTGCAGCTCGTTTTGGCGCGGAATCTGACAGAATGCCGACTTGGTTCAGAATCGAAGGTTCAAACGATGATGAGAATTGGGAAACAGTTTTTGAAAGAGCATTTTTAACAAGATGGTATCAAGGCGAAAGTCGCCAATATTGGATTTACAATCAAACACCTTACAAATTTTACCGATTACTTTCGCTCGAACAGCCGATAGCGAATTTTTCACTCAGCAGATTTCGTCTTTACAAAAAAATCGAAGGAACAGCACCACGAGGATTTGTGCCGGTACTTTCTTCGGCTTCTCAAGGAGGCTATGTCGCAAGCTGCAGTTCTGTTTCCGGAAGTTCCCGATCGGCTCATCATGCTTTTGATAATGACACAGGAACAGCTTGGGTTTCAGGAGAAAATAATATAGCCAATGAATGGCTGCAAATAAAATTTCCGACTGAAACACTTTGTACGGCTGTTTGGTTGCGTCCGAGAAATGATCAATATTACATTCAAGCTCCGACAAGTTTTGAGATTTTAGGATCAAACGACGGCGAAAATTTTGTAACAATAAAAACTTTTTCCGAATTAACTTGGACTCAGACAGAACAAAAAGTTTTAGAATTTTATAACGCTAATGCATATTTATATTACCGAATACATTCGCTGAGTGTTTGCGATGGCGGAACTCGATTTGCTTTATCCGAATTAAATTTCGGAACACTGTTACGAGAATACAAACGAGAGCTAAACGCTTATCGCAGATTAACTCCGATAATGACCGCAAATTCGCAAGATGGATTTGTTGTAACTGCCAATTCAATTTATTCAGGTGCAAAAGTTTATAATCCGTTTGAAGCCTTTAATAACAGTATTTCTGATTCCAGTTCATGGACGACAAAAACTCAATCAGGCTGGATTCAAATTGAATTACCTGAAGCCGATAAAGCCAATATGTTCAGAATGTCGGGCGGATTTTCAAATGAAGAACCTGATTCATTTATTTTGTATGGCTCAAATGACGGAGAAAATTACGATGTGTTGTTAAATTCAGGCAATCTAACTTGGGCTCATAACGAAACGAAAACTTGGGATTTGAATTATGATACAGCTTACAAATTTTATAAAGTCGAGGCTGTAAACACAAAATCCGCATACATCACAATCGCTGAAATTCAGCTAATCGAACATATAACCACGAGGGAGTATTGATAATGGCGACTAAATTCACATTTCCAAAAGCACCGCAAATCGGAGATCGAATAGAAATAGTTTCAATATCCGAAAATAAACTTCAGATAAATTTAGTCGGAAATTCTGAAGCAGTAAAAAATTTAGTTTTGGTATTTCCTGATCAAACTTTTTCGGGAGCCGCTGATGGAACTACACCAATTGCAACAATTACTGAGAAAAATACTGTTTACACCTTCAAATGCGTAACGGCAAAAGACGTTCACACATGGTTGCTTGAGGGAACGTGTTTAAATTCAAAAATTAAGTCACTCGAAAATCGAATCGAAGCAATTGAAACAGCATTGGAGGCGATGGTCGGAGAATGATAACTCAAAATCGTCATTATCCATTACCGAACAAAAACCATGATGTCGTTGATGACATCAATGGCTTGCGCTCGACT
>JAFUZX010000027.1 GCA_017476405.1 Alphaproteobacteria bacterium
CTGCGGCAATCGCAAGGATGGCAACAGGACGACAAACTAATGCAAGCATATCAAATGCTGTAGGAGACCGACATTACAATAGGAAAAAACTCAGCTTCTTCTTACTAGATGTTCCATATAAGGTCCCTACCAATGATTTTAATTTTAAAGCGATAAAATCTGAGGTTGTCTTTACTCCAAGACCCGGAATTTTTGAAGCTCCTTGATATGCTATTGTCATAGTACAGCAAAACGCTAAGTCAAGTCACATTAATAAAATTGATTACAGAAAATTTTTTCAAACACTTCGGACACAGCTGAAATTTTTTAGAGCAATGTGAGCAAAGCTTTCCGGATCGGAATAATGAAAGCGACCGACGTCCAGTGGCAAATGATGTTGATGGAAACGTTGCCTTCTCAAAAGACGATGAATGATTAATGATATTATCGGAAAATGCGGCAAAAAGAACTGATGGTACACAATAGCAAGCTATAATAAAAACTAAGGCTTTTATTTGATGATTCATTTTTTCTCCATTATGATGTTTGTTAATATATAAAAACAATATGTATTACCGTCAATATATTTTTTTAAAATTAGATATTCCTTTGCGGCAACATTCAAAAAATGCCATTAGAAAAATCTGAAATATTGCTGTTGCTGATGTTGTTATCTCGAATTTTTGTGAAAATTATAAGGTATATCCCTCTAACAAGGTGTTATCATAAATTTTAATAAATTATTTTTCCTCAGTTTTTTGTGATTTTTTATTTTTTTGAGCGTTAATGATTCTGCTTGTATAATAAGATTATACAATGTATTCATTTTGTTGTATCCTATATATTGTTTGTTGTTTTTACCCATGGTATTCCTTTATGTTCTGTAATTTTTCTCCTGTGGCTTTTCATGTGTTCAATTTTCCGATACATTGGTATTCGTTAGCGTATATCTTTGGTATATTATTTGCCTTTTTGCTGGCTATGCATCTTAGAAAAACAATCGAACAAAATTTCAACAAAAATATGAAAGGAGATATTTTTAAAATCTCCTCAAAAGATGACCTAGAAGAATTTCTAAACTATGCTGTTATCGGAATTGTAATCGGGGGACGATTGGGGCACGTTTTATTTTATGATTTTGACTATTATATTACTTCTCCAGCAGAAATTTTCAAAGTTTGGCGTGGAGGAATGTCATTTTTCGGCGGTTTTCTCGGATCTATAACTTCAGCCGCAATTTTTTGTTATTACAAAAAAATTAATTTTTTACATTTTGCTGATTTGTGGTCTGTCGGAGTTCCAATTGGACTGTTTTTCGGCAGAATCGCCAATTTTATCAATGGCGAGTTATTAGGAAAAGAAAGCGACATTGCTTGGGCTGTTGTTTTCAAAGATGGCCTTACACGTCATCCAAGTCAGCTATATGAGGCGTTTGGAGAAGGCGTGCTGCTGTTTTGTCTAATGCTATTCTTTGCTTACGTAAAACGAGTATACGCTTACAAAGGCGGGTTATCAGGCATTTTTTGCATAGGATATGGAATCGCTCGTTTTATTTGCGAATTTTTCCGAGAGCCGGATTCTTTATTTAGTTATGAATTATTGATAAATACCGGATTGAATATCAATCAATATATGAGCATTGCTATATTCGCTTTAGGAGCGATTCTATTGTATATCGTAAATTCTAAAAAGCATATCAAAGAACATTAGAATAATTTTTTAGAAGCAATTTTTTTATTGATAAAAGAACAGATCATGAAAAGTTAACAAAAAATTAATTGACTTGTTTTCTTATTCTTAAGATAATTAGAAGTTCGTTAATTATACGAGGAATTTTATGTATGTTTTCAGTAAAGATACCTTCTTAGTTGTTTCACTATCTGCTCTGTTAATTCTTTCGGGTTGTGAGGATAAAAAACAAAATAAACAGATTCCATTGCAGAATGTTGGTGTAATAAAAGCAGAAAAAAAAGATGTACCATTTCAAATGGAAGTTCCGGCAAAAATCACAGGTTCTCTAGAGATCCAAGTACGCGCACAAGTAAGTGGCATATTGAAATCTCGAACTTTTACTGAAGGGCAATTTGTAAAACAAGGTGAAAAACTGTTTGAAATTGATCCTGAGCAATATGAAGCAGCTCTTACAAGAGCAAAAGGAGCCTTAGCACAGGCTGAATCTGAAGTCAGACGTACCACACGTGATTATGAACGCATGAAAAAGCTGCACAAAGCAGGAGCTATAAGCCAAAAAGATCACGATGATTCTTTATCCGCCTATGAAAGAGCCCAAGCGAATTTGAAAGTTGCGGAAGGATCCGTTCGTGAAGCTGAAATCAATCTCGGTTATACAGAAGTAAAAGCTCCGATTTCAGGTATTGTAAGAAAAGAAGCACAATCAGTTGGAAATTTAGTGACTATGAATACCGAATCAAGTTTATTAACCTCAATGGTACAGATCTGTCCATTACATGCTGTATTTTCACTGCCAGGATCTATGTGGGGAGCCCTAGCTAAGGGACAGCAGTCCGGAAAAGTTCAAATGCCAAAATTCGATAAATTCAAAATCGAAGTTATAATGTCGGATGGTACTAGATACCCAAAGGATGGAAAAATAATATTTATTGATAGTTCAGAAGATAATTTAACTTCAAGCGTATCAATTAAAGCAGAAATTCCAAGCAACGAAGAGCAAAGAATATTAATGCCGGGGCAATTTGTTCGCGTAAAAGTTGTCGGAGCAGAATATAACGATGCTATTGTAGTTCCAGCATCTGCACTTATTTCAACATCTTTAGGACATGTTGTTTATGTAATAAAAGATGATAGTACTGTAGAAGTTCGACCGGTAAAAGCTGAATTAGTTGAAAATCATGGAATTATTAATGAAGGATTAAATGAAGGAGAAACTGTAATTTTTGAAGGAATTTCAAAAGTTCGTCCTGGTGAAAAAGTAAATGCTGTTATCAAGGATACGACAGCAGGAAATAAATAAAAATTTTACAAGAATAGAGAAGGAGTAATAAATGTTCTCTCGTTTCTTTATAGACAGACCTATTTTTGCTTCGGTTGTGTCTTTGATGATTGTAATTGCCGGAGTAGTTTCTATATTAAACTTACCTGTCGAGCAATATCCGGATCTTACCCCCCCTTCTATATTCGTACAAGCTAATTATCCAGGAGCAAGTCCCGAAGTCGTTTCTGAAACAGTACAAGCCCCTCTTGAGCAAGCTATAAATGGTGTTGAAGATATGATTTATATGAACTCTGTCGCTTCAAGCGATGGAAAATCTTCAACAACGGTTGTATTCAAGGTAGGAGCCGATTCACAAAAAGCCATGGTGAACGTTAATAACCGTGTTCAGATGATTATGAGTACATTACCTGAAGATGTCAGAAAGCGAGGAATCACGGTTCAAAAACGGTCTTCATCTATATTACAGGTTGTCGCTCTTTATTCAGAAGATGCCAGATACAATTCGACTTACATAGGAAATTATGCGCTTCTAAATATCGTTGATGAACTGAAAAGAGTTGAAGGAGTTGGAGACGTATCACTTATGGGTGGAAATGACTATTCCATGCGTATTTGGCTAAAACCTGATAAACTCGCAAAACTCGGTATAAGCACAAGTGATGTCACTGCCGCCATAGCTTCACAAAATATGCAAAGAGCCGCAGGAGTAATTGGACAACAGCCGGTAAATGTCAAAGTAGATCGTAACTATATGATAGTGGCTCAAGGTCGTTATTCTACTGTAGAACAATTCGAGAATATCATTTTAAGAGCAAACTCAGATGGAACGTCTCTAAAATTGAAAGATGTAGCAGATATTGAACTCGGATCGCAAAGTTATGATGTTATCGCTCGTACAGGTAATTATGAAGCTGTACCTATGATGGTATCATTATCTCCTGGAGCAAACGCATTAGCCACAGCTGAAAGAGTAGAAACAAAACTTAAAGAATTATCTCAGGCTTTTCCAAAAGGAATAAAATACAATATTACCTTTGAAACCAGCGGATTCGTAAAAAATTCCATAAAAGAAGTTATAAAGACATTGTGTGAAGCGTTCTTGCTTGTGTTCTTCGTGATCTTGATATTTTTAAAGAATTTGCGAGCGACTTTTATTCCTCTGCTAGCTGTTCCTGTATCGATTATCGGGGCGTTTGCCGGAATGATGCTTTTCGGTTTTTCGATTAATACATTAACATTGTTCGGTTTGGTTCTCGCTATAGGAATAGTTGTCGATGATGCTATTGTAGTCATTGAAAATGTCGAAAGAATTATGCGAACTGAAAAATTATCGCCTCGAGACGCTACAATAAAAGCTATGGATGAAGTTTCAGGTGCTATTGTAGCAATTGTGTTGGTGCTGTGCGCAGTGTTTATACCTGTCTCTTTCATGGGAGGATTAGCCGGAACAATGTATAAGCAATTCGCCATTACAATTGCGGTTTCAGTGGTTATTTCAGGTATTTGTGCCCTCACTCTAACCCCTGCCCTTTGCGCCATCTTTCTTGATGAAAATTCATCGATTGCTGAAAAGATGAATACCAACAGATTTTTTATGGCATTCGATAAAGCTTTTGCTTGGATTAATGATAAATACACATTTTATGTTAAGTTTTTTATGAAAAATGCGAAAACCGCATTTATTTTTATCGGAGCGATTTGTTTAGCTACGTATATTATGTTTTCATATACTCCGACCAGTCTTGTTCCAGATGAAGATCAGGGAGTTTTCCTTGTTTCTACAGTTTTAGATCCAGCAGCATCTCTTGATAGAACTCATAAAGCTGTAAAAACCGTTTCAAATATATTAGCTAAAGATCCTGCGGTAGATAGATCCATGTACGTAGTTGGATTTAATATGCTTAATACCGCAGTAGCGACTAATGGTGGTTCTTTATTCTTTCTTCTGAAAGACTGGTCAGAAAGAGACGGCTCTCAATCAGCACAAAATTTAGCAAAAAAAGCGTTTGGAATCGGCGCAAGTATTACTGATGGCCGTGTAATCGCTTTTTGTCCGCCTCCTATAGTTGGAATGAGTATGACAGGTGGTTTTGAAGGATATATTCAAAAAATCGGAAACACAGATAGCAAAGCTCTTGAAACTAAGCTTCATGAATTTTTAGCGGAAGCAGCGAAATGTCCGGAATTGACCGGTGTAACATCCATGTTTAACGCAAGTACTCCTCAGTTAAAAATGGAAGTAGATGATCTCAAAGCCTTATCCATGAACGTTCCTATTAATGAAATTTACAATACAATGGCATCAACTTTCGGTGCGTATTATATAAATGATTTTTCTCAATATGGACGAGGATTTAAGGTTTTGATGCAGGCAAGAGGAGATTATCGAGCATATCCTGATCAAATAAAAGAAATATACGTACGTTCGACAACAGGATCAATGATTCCTCTATCTTCATTCGTGAAACTTACACCTACAGTAGGCCCTGACAGTGTTGAACGTTTCAATGTTTTTCCGGCGGCAAAAATCATAGGAAACCCGGCTCCCGGTTATACTTCAGGACAAGCTATTGCTGTTGTTGAAAAACTTGCAAAACAAGTGCTTGGAGATGAATATCGTTTTTCATGGGCAGGTTCTTCATATCAGGAGAAAATTACAGGAGAAAGCTCAAGCGTTGCTCTTATCCTCGGACTTTTGATGGTTTTCTTGATTTTAGCCGCTCTGTATGAAAGATGGACGTTACCTTTCGCTGTTATTTTCGCTGTTCCATTTGGAATGTTTGGGGCGGTTCTTTCCATATTAATGAGAGGTTTCAGTAGCGATATATATTTTCAAATAGCATTAATAACCTTAGTTGGATTATCCGCCAAAAATGCTATTTTAATTGTGGAATTCGCTGTTATGTTACATCATGAAGGAATGTCATTAGTAGATGCTGCAATAAAAGCTGCAAATTTGCGTTTCCGTCCAATCGTTATGACTTCGCTTGCGTTTATTTTAGGATGCTTTCCATTAGCTGTAAGTACCGGTGCCGGCCATGCTTGCAGAAACTCTCTTGGTACAGGCGTTGTAGGTGGAATGATTGGAGCGACAGTATTTGCTCCGCTGTTTATTCCGCTTATGTATGTTTTGATTACAATGCTCAGTGAAATGTTTAGAAATAGGAGAAAAAAATATGCGTAAAAAATCATTTTTAATAGTATGTACTGCATCATTATTATTTCTCTCAGGATGCGAAGTAGGGCCTGATTATATCGCTCCCAAATTAAATCTTCCTGACAAAACCAGCGCAAGAGCAGATGAGGAAGTTAAAGAATTTCTAGTAGAAGGATGGTGGCGTATTTTCAAAGATAAGACTTTAGATGATCTTGAAACTCAAGCTTTGAAAAATAACGCTGATATAAAGCAAGCTATTGCGAATATCGCCGAAGCAGCAGCAACGGCAGACGTCGCTGTAGCTGACTATTTGCCATCAATCGCCGTAAGTGCGACTGGAACTCAGGCAGGATTATCGAATTCAGCGGCGGCATCTATGAACGGAACAAAAACCAGAGTTCTTGATTACGTTGGAGCTATTGGCGCATCTTATGAATTTGATTTTCTTGGAAAATATCGTAGAGCGAATGAAGCCGCTAGAGCTAATTTATTAACATCCCATGCATCAAAAGAAGTTGTATTACTTACGGTAACAGCGGAAGTAGCAAAAACATATTTTGCTTTACGAGCATTTGACGCTAAATTGGCTATAGCAAGACGAACTTTAAAAACCCGTCAGGAAAGCTATCTTGTTTATAAATCACGTTTTGAAAATGGATATTGCACTGAATTTGATTACCTTAGAATGAAAGCTGAAATGGAATCCGTAAAAACAACAGTTCTGGATTTAGAAACAGCTGCGGCAAAAATAGAAAACGCTTTAAGTGTCTTAATCGGATGCAGTCCGAAAAACATGGTAGAGCGAAAAACTTCTCGTGCTTCTACACTTGAGATGTTAAAAATTCCTACAGTTATACCGAGCGGATTACCATCTAATTTGCTTGCAAGACGTCCTGACGTAGTTGCGGCTGAAGGACAACTCATCGCCGCAAATGCGAGCATTGGGCAAGCCATAGCCTCAAATTTTCCATCGTTTTCATTAACAGCAGCATTTGGTGTTGAAGGAGCGACTCTCGGACGAGTTTTCTATCCATCTAATGAAATGTGGAATCTCGGACAATCGATAACATTTCCGATATTTGCCGGTGGACGTATCGAAGGTATGACTGAAATAGCGAAAGCACGTTATAAGAAAGCGTTAGCATTCTATGAAAAAACAGTGCAAATCGCATTTAAAGAAACTTTGGATGCGCTTATAAGTGCGAAGAAAAGTAATGAAATTGTTATTTCAAGGGGACGTCAAGTCGATTCACTCAAAAAGAGCTATCATATAGCGTTAACTCAAAAAGAATCGGGGCTTATCGGGTTACTTGATCTGTTAGATGTTGAAAGAAGTTTACTTTCTACTGAAATGGAACTGACAAATGCCCTGCAAAATCAATTAAATTCTATAGTTGATCTATGCAAAGCATTAGGCGGTGGATGGAATATAAACACAAAATGTAAATGCGCTAAACAATAATAACAAACGCAAGTAACTACATATTATAAATCAATATATTGTAACTTCTATGTTATCCAAGCACTTCTTTCACTTTGTGAGCTAATTCCTTCAAGTTAAATGGCTTCGCAAGAAAGTGGACTTTATCATTGTTCGCAAGAGATTCTCGGAAATTATCTTCAGTATAACCTGAAATAAATATAACTTTCATATTTGGTCTGTACGTTTTTATATTTTCCATTAATGTCGGACCATCCATTTTTGGCATTACAACATCAGTAATTACCAAATCTATAGGTTCATTTTCTTTTTTCAGAACTTCGAGAGCGGATTCACCATTCGCCGCCTCGATTACATTATATCCTTTATCTCTTAGTGCCCTTGAGCTGAACATTCTTACGGCATCTTCATCTTCTACGAGTAAAATTGTTCCTGAACCGGTTATATCAATAACCTTATTTTCATTTTTTGTATCATTGGCTTTTGCTTCAGAAATTTCGTTGTCAGAAACCATAGGAAAATATATGCTGAATTTTGTTCCAACATCAATTGTACTTTCAACTGAAATAAATCCACCTGTTTGATTTACAATGCCGTATACTGTTGATAACCCAAGACCTGTTCCTCGCCCTTTTTCTTTAGTTGAAAAGAATGGATCGAAAATTCTATCCAGATGTTTTTCCGAAATTCCGGTTCCTGTATCGCTCACCTCAATTAGCACATATTCACCTGGTGGCATTGTATCTCCACGAAGAAATTTTGGTTCTGTACTTTTATAAATAGAAGTTTGTATGGTTAATGTGCCACCTTCTTTCATTGCGTCACGAGCATTTACAGCTAAGTTTATTATCACCTGCTCAAATTGAATTTGATCGACTTTTATGAAACCTATATCACGATTGTTATGAGTAACCTTCAAATCAACTTTTGCTCCAAGTAAACGTTTAAGTAAAGCAAATAATTCACCAATCATATCGGTTACATTAAGAATTTTCGGCTGCAACGTTTGTTGTCTGGAAAAAGCGAGCAATTGTCGTACTAAATTAGATGCTCGATTAGCATTTTGTTTTATTTGCATAATATCATTAAACGACTGATCAGACGGAATATATTTTTCAAGAAGCAAATCGCAATAACCTATCATAGCAGTGAGTAAGTTATTGAAATCATGAGCAATCCCTCCTGCAAGTTGACCGACTGCCTGCATTTTTTGCGATTGAACAAACTGCTGTTGTAATTCTTTACGTGCCGTTACATCTATAAAATAAATTACTAAACCATCATTGTCTTTTGTCCTTTTGTTTTCTTCAATTTTTGACATATACAACATTACAGTTTTTGTTTTTTTAGAATTCACATGTATTTCAAACGGAGACATTGATTGATATACAGCGGTTATCAGTTGATATATTTTTTCACGAACAATTTCACGATCTTCATCTGCGATATAATTTAAAAATGTCCCTTTTTCAACTTTTTCAACCTCAATTATTTTCTTGAATGTCGCATTGCACGCACTAATAATTTCTGCACCATCAGTAATCAATATACCAACAGGCGCATCCTCAAAAATATGCTCAAAATACAATTTTGTCTTACCCAACGCTTGAATTAGATCTCCACTTTGTTGCGCTTCTTTTGAGACAATATATCCTTTTATATCTTCCTCATTGTTTTGGAAAATTTGCCTTGCGATAATTTCGACATTATTCTCGACAGATGATTTCAATTTAATTTTCAAAGGCATAGATTCCGTTAAATGATCATTATTTTTAGGATGTATCAAATCATCACTTTCGCTTCTTATTATGTGCTCATAAAAATCAGAATGAAGCAAACTCTCTATATTATTGCTTCCTAACCAACTGGCAAAAGTATGATTACAAAACACAATTTCATTGTTTGAATTAATACAAAAATAACCGACATTAGCGTTATTTATTAAACTTAATAAGAAATTACTGTTTGTTTCTAATGAATCTATTCTTGAAATAGATGGAGTCAAATCCATTATAGTCCAACATATATAACCTTTTTTTTCAGATAATGGTGAAACAGCGATACGCCACAAAGAAGTATTTTCAGAATGAAAATTCATGGGAACATCTATATGATGCTGTTTAGCGTTTTTAGCGATTTGCTGTAATTCATGAATAGCTCCAACAACTTTTGGATATTTTCCAAAGCAAATAATGAAGTCTTCAATCGAGCGGATTCTAAAACCGGGAAAGAGATTTTGAGCAATTCTGTTAACAAAAACACATTTTCCTGACTCATTGAAAACAAAAAACGCAAATATACAAGAATCGAATCCCCCTATCGCTATATTTTTTTGAAAAGAAATAAGTTGATTTTGAGCATGTAATCGTTGAATCTCTTTATAAAATGAAAAACACAAAAATAATGTAATTATCGCAATAAAAATAGAGAAATAATCATCATAAAAAAAGCCTGATATTACTATCCATATTAAAGAAAAAGCAAAAACGCATATTAACATAAAATGTTTGAACGGAATGTTTTTATTTAATAAAAATTTCTCTGTATCGATTGAAAACTTCATATTATTTTTCTTCCTGTCTTATCGAATTGATTACCGATATACAAAATGATCCTAACAATATTCCAATAATTATCAGAAAAGAAGCTAACGGGGATATACTATAGTAATCCGTTAAAATCATTTTTGCGCCTATAAACAGCAAAATTATTCCAACACCATGTTTTAAATAATTAAATTTATTTACCGCAACTTCAAAAGCAAGATATAATGAACGAAGTCCTATTATCGCAAATGCATTAGAAGTATAAATTATTGCTTTATTATCAGTTATTGAAAAAATAGCAGGAATTGAATCAAAAGCAAAAATGATATCGCATATTTCAATACAAATGACAACTACAACCAGTATGGTCATTTTCCATTTGCCGTTATCTTCTTTTATAAAAAAACGCCCTTGATGATCTCCCTGAAACACGTTGAAATATTTTTGCAAATTTAGGATTTTATCGTAATCAGAATTATTATTTTTAATAAACGACATAGTTCCCATTATAAATATAAATAAACCGAATATGTAGGTCATGAAATGAAAAGCTGAGAGTATTTCTGATACTGCAAATATCATAAATGCGCGCAAAATAAGCGCACCCCATATACCAACAAATAACAAATCTTTTTGATAGCGTGATTCTATTTTAAATCTTTCAAAAATTAATAAAAATACAAATATATTATCGACGCTTAGTGATTTCTCTATAAAATAAGCACTTAAATATTCATAAAAATGATCCACACCCATTTGTATATATACGAAAGCAGAAAAAGATAATCCTAAAAATATCCAAAGGAATGTGAGAAATATTACATTTTTCGGAGGAAAAAGAAGATCCGCAATAACTAGCAAAATTATCACAATATTAAATACAGAATAAAAAAGCACTCCGTCCATAAAAAACTCACAGTAAAAAAGCACTAAAGTAAATTTTAAGATATTTTATAACAAATTTCTACTTTTTACTCTTACAGCTTCCACAATTGTTTATTTGTGGAAATTATGTTTTAATATCATGGTTTTGTTTATTTATGAGAGATCCTATGAAAAGATTAACGGTATTTGTTCTTTTTCTTTTGTGTATATGTAGTTGTCAGCCGAAAATTAATTCACGTGGAAATGTCACATTGGCGGAACAAATAGATACATTCATAGTAGGAAAAACAAAAATTATTGATGTATACAATGCTTGCGGAACGCCGTCATTACAAAAGTGTAATGATATATGGATTTACATAGGCGCACGTTCTGAAGAAATCGCATTTAGAGATGTTGAAATGGCAGATAAGCTTACAGTTCGGTTAACTTTCGACAAGAAAGGTATATTACGCAAAATCGACAGAGTTTCGGATGATACAAAAAATTATATTAATACAAGAGATACAGATGAAGTAA
>JAFUZX010000028.1 GCA_017476405.1 Alphaproteobacteria bacterium
ATTTTGGTTTGGGCGAAACGGGACGATATCGAACAAATGTCTGGAGGTATTCCGAAAATTTGTGCGGAGAAAAACCGGTTCCTCTGATTGCCGATGCGATTTTGGATTGCTCGCATAACGGAAACATAATTTTAGATCCTTTCGGAAAATCAGGAACGACACTTATTGCCTGCGAAGAAACCGATCGAATCTGTTACATGATTGAATCCGATCCGAAGTTTGCAGACACAATTATAAAACGTTGGCAGCAGCACACAGGCGAATCCGCAATTTTAGAATCGAACGGAAAATCATTTGAAGAACTCGGAGAATAAATCATGGCATTAATTTCACAATCAGAATGGGCTCGCAGGCAGGGATTTTCAAAACAGTATGTCGGAAAATTGATAAAGCAAGGAAAGATTCATTTGATTGACGGAATGATTGACGAATACACTGCGAATGCAGAATTGGAAATGAAACGCAATATTGACCTGCCGCGCCAAAGAAAAAATCACGGCAGTTATTTTGTGCAGGATGACATGCATAATCTTTTGGTAAAAACGAAACTAAAAAACGAAATCGAAAAAGGAAAATTAATCGAAGCCGAAGTTAAAGAAAAGCTCGGCGAATTAGTTTCAATAGCAGAGGTCAACAGAGTTTTTTATGCTAAAGCCAAAGCTGTTCGTGACGGAATTTTGAATGTTCCCGATCGAATCTCAGCGTTGTTGGCGAGCATAAATGATCCGGCAGAAATTCACAAAATATTGACGAAAGAATTGCGACAGGTGCTTGAGGAATTATCGCACCATGACATCAGCTAAAATTTTATCGGACAGTTTTAACAGCGGAATTAAACCTGATTCTGAAATTTCTGTCTCAGATTGGGCAGATGCCAATAGAATTTTATCACAAACAGCGTCATCAGAACCCGGTAGATTTCGCACGTCAAGGACTCCCTATTTAAAAGACATCATGGACGCGCTTTCGCCATCTTCAAGTTACGAAAAAGTTGTTTTTATGAAAGGTTCGCAGATTGGAGGAACTGAGGCAGGAAATAATTGGGTTGGTTACATGATTGATCAAGCTCCTGGGCCGATGCTTGTGGTTCAGCCAACTGTTGAGATGGGAAAACGTTGGTCGAAAGGTCGTCTAGCGCCTCTGATTGAAGATACTTTGTGCTTGCGTGATAAAGTAAAAGATCCTCGCTCAAGAGATTCAGGAAATACAGTTCAATCGAAAGAATTTCCGGGAGGAATTGTTGTAATCACAGGTGCAAATTCTGCTGTCGGACTTCGTTCAATGCCTGTTCGATATTTGTTTTTGGATGAAGTTGACGCTTATCCGCCTGATGCTGACTCTGAAGGCGATCCTTTAACTTTGGCTATTCAACGAACAGCGACTTTTGCTCGCAGAAAAATTTTCATCGTTTCGACTCCGACAATTAAAGGACTTTCGCGAATCGAAAAAGAATTTGAGGAAACCGATCAGCGATATTTTTTTGTGCCATGTCCTTTTTGCGGACATTTTCAAACTCTAAAATGGGAGAACTTACACTATGATAAAGAACATTCTGAATCTTTTTATGCTTGTGAATGCTGTAAAGGAAATTTTGAAACTCGCTGGCATGAATTCGAAAATACGACTGCTTACAAATTTTATAAATTAACATGCATCTCAAACAGTCGAGCTGACGGATATTGGCGAATTTCTCGTTTTAGATTATTTCGCAGAGATTCAGAAAAATGGAATTTTTACAGCAGCGTTCCGAAATTATCTTCCTCCAATCAAGACGGATACGAGGCAACTGCGAGTTCACAATATAATGACGGTCATGCTCCTTTTTATGCGTTCGATGGCGACAGCTCAACAAAATGGGCATCAAGCGGAACAGGAACTCAATGGCTGCAAATCAAATTTCCGACAGCAACAATATGTAATGTCGCTAAAATAACCAGCAGATCAGACGGATATTTAAACCAAGCTCCAACAGAGTTCGAAATTCAAGGAAGCAATGACGCAGAAAATTGGAACACATTATTATCTCAAAGCAATGTGACATGGTCTTCTACCGGAGAAACTCAAACTTTTGCTTTTCAAAATAATGAAACCGCATATTTATATTATCGATTAGTAATCACAGCAGATGGCGGCGGATCTGATTATTCTTTAGGTGAATTTTCGCTCGGAACGATAAAGAAAGAATACAAAAGATATTTGAATAAATACGGAAATATTGTGCCGACAATGACTTCTGATACAACAACAGGAATAGATGGAATTTATAGATTATCCTCAAGCACGGAGCATTCGAGCCATAAGAGAATATACCTGTTTGATAAACGATTCGATACACGATTCGAATTAAGCGGTGAAACCTCAGGATGGATACAAGTCGAATTGCCTGTTGCTAAATTTATTAATGTGTTCAGTGTCGGTGCAAGAAGCGATGGATGGTGTGTCGCAGCTCCACGCGACTATGCTTTGCTTGGTTCAAATGATGGAATAACGTGGACTCAACTGTTTTCGATTTCGAACAGCAATACATTTTCGGCAAGCGAACTTCGTACGCATGAATTAACGCATAATGCATCATACAAATTTTATCGATTGAATATTTCAAATCCGAATGAAAGTGTTCTGACCTTTGCAAGGTGGGATTTGATTTTGAAAGAAGTCATTCAAGAATATTGAGGAGAAGGAGCATGACGATAGCAGAAAAAATAGAAAAATTTCAAGAGTTAAAAGAAAAAATCCGACAAGCAATTATTTCTAAGGGGGTTGATGTTCGCGAAGGAGCGTCACTTTCGGTAATGGCAGAAAAAATTTTAGAAATTAAGGTTGATAACAAGCGAAAGGAGAAAAAACATGCCTGATTTTTTACACCATCATGATGCTGGACTCGTCTTTTTATTTTTTTTGAATTCAAAGGAGAATGAAAATGCCTAATTTTTTACATGGAGTTAACGTTACTGAGATAAATGAAGGAATAAGTACGGTTCGCACGAGTTCAAGCTCTGTAATTGGAGTTATTGGAACAGCACCTGATGCGAACGCAACAGATTTTCCGTTAAATACACCGATTTTAATTGCAGGTTCATTGACGGAAGCAGCAAAACTCGGAAATTCGGGGACACTTCCGGCTGCATTGAACGGAATTTTAGCTCAAACAAGCGCAGCTGTAGTTGTCGTAAGAATTGCAGAAGGAGTCGCCAGCGGTGAAGGTGATGATGCTATAACAGCAGCGGAAGCAACAATAAATAATGTCATTGGTTCAGTTTCTGCGGATGGAAATTACACTGGCGTTTATGCGTTCTTGGCAGCGAAAAGCAAACTCGGATTAACTCCGAGAATTTTATGCGCTCCGGGATTTTCGGTGAAAGAAGTTGTTACAGAAATGATAGCAATTGCTGGAAGATTGAGAGCAATAATTGTTGCAGATTGTCCAACAAACACTACAAACGAGAACTTGTTACGTTTTGTAACAGATTGCTCAAGTGCAAGAGTTTATGCTGTCTATCCGGAAGTGATTAATACGAAAAATGAAACAGTTCCTGCGAGTCCGTATGTCGCCGGAGTTATTGCAAGAACCGATAATGAAAACGGATTCTGGGTTTCACCTTCAAACAAAACGATCAACGGAATTGTCGGACTCAGCAAACCGATTGATTTTTCGCTTGGAGATTCTTCGTGTCGAGCAAATTATCTAAACGAAAAAAATATCGCAACGATTATCAATCAAAATGGCTATAAACTATGGGGTAATCGTTCAACAGCAAACGAAGGGGCATACAAATTTTTATGCGTAAGAAGAACTGCAGATATAATTTCGGATTCAATTCTTCAAGCGCATCTCTGGGCAGTTGATCGCAACATCATAAAAAATTATCTGACAGATGTTACCGAAAGCGTGAATGCATTTCTTGCAAATCTAAAATCACAAGGAGCGATTCTTGCCGGAAAATGTGTAGCCAATAAAGAACTGAATACAGCGGCAAACATTACAGAGGGAAAAGTTTATTTCGATTTTGAATTTACGCCTGCTTATCCGGCAGAACAGGTCACATTTAGAGCTTACCTACGCAACGATGAAATCGAAACGATCTTAATGGAAAATTTAGCGCAATAAAGGAGAATGATGATGCTACCAAAGATTTTGAAAAACTTTAATTTATTCGTTGATGGTCGAGGTTATGCAGGTCGTGTTGATGAAATCACGTTACCGAAACTCACCATAAAAACAGAGGAATTCCAAGGAGCAGGCATGTCCGCTCCAGTCGAAATTGATCTCGGAATGGAGAAGCTCGAAATGGATATGACTTTTTCTGAATATGATCCTGAGCTTTTTAAATTGTTTGGTTTAACCAATGGCTCAGAAGTAGCGTTTACAATTCGCGGAGCTTTAGAAGGTAATGGCTCAACTACGCCAGTTGTCGTCAATGTCAGAGGTTATTTCAAAGAACTTGATTTTGATTCTTGGACACCTGCCGAAAAAGCCACGCTCAAATGCTCAGTTGCTTGCAATTATTATAAGCTTGCCATCGATGGTGTTGAGTTAGTTGAAATTGATCCGATCAATATGATTCGCAACGTCAATGGCGGCGATCAGTTATCAAAATTGCGTGAAGCACTGCTGGTGTAATGCTCAAACTTTTTAGTTTTAGGAAGAGGAGAAAATAAAATGCAAAAAATAAAATTATCAAATCCAATAAAAATCGATGGAGTTGAAATCCATGAACTTTCATTGAGACGCCCGAAGGTAAGAGATCTAATCGCAGCCGGAAAAAAGAATGTTTCTGAATCTGAGCGAGAAGTAAATTTAATCGCGAATCTTGCTGAGGTATCTCCGGAAACAATTCAAGATCTGGATTTGTGCGATTACATGAAAATTCAAGAATGGCTGAAAGATTTTTTGTCACTTTCAACGGCGCAGAATTAAGGCGAGCGGTGTTGATTGCGGCTTCGTATTCCAAAGGCGGAATTTCTGAGTGGCTCGAAATGGAGACAGATGAATTCGCACTTTGGCTTGAAGACTTAAAAGAACTGAATCGTAAGAGGTAAAAGATGGCAGATAAAACAACTCTTAATGTCGTAATCGGAGCAAGTTTAGCCAAGGGCTTCAACTCGATTATTGATTCCGGTACATCTAAATTTAAAGAAATCGGCAGTGCCATTAAAAATATGGAAAAAAATTCCGCATTGACAGGATCTGCCATCGATAAATTAAAGTTGCGATATGATTCTTTTTTAGGTTCATTAAACAAGCAACAACAAATTATTCAAAAACGAGGTTTTTATCGATCGCAGATACTTGATATGGTTGCTCTTGGAGCGGCGCTAGTTGCTCCGATAAAATCAGCCATGGATTTTGAAGATTCATTAGCGGGAATAAAATCCGTTGTAAATTTCTCTGAACCTGAAGGTTTGAAAAAATTAGGAGATTCACTGACGGAGATTTCTACAAGAGTGCCGATAGCTGTAAATGATCTTGCAAAAATAGCAGCGGTTGGCGGGCGATATGGGGTTGAACTAAAAGATTTAGCCAGATTTACCGAAAATGTTTCGAAAACAACAATTGCTTGGGGCATGAATGCGGAGGAAGGGGCTAAAAAAATCAGTAGCATGATGAAGAGCCTCGGAATTGGTGTGCAAGATTTAGAATTTCATTTCGATGTCATCAATGAATTAGGCAACAAAACGGGCGCGACGGCGAGCGATATCTTGACTTCTGTAAACAGATCCGTAAAAGGTATGGCTTCTTTCAAATTATCAATACCGCAAGTAACAGCTTTAACAAGTACTTTGATGTCGTTTGATATGACAGCGGAAGAAGCAGGCAGTTCTGTTAATACGATGTTGCAGAAATTATCAATTG
>JAFUZX010000029.1 GCA_017476405.1 Alphaproteobacteria bacterium
CACCATTTTGAGCGCCTATAGGATATACATGCTGTGCTCCCATATCGCTTGGACAGGCGATACAAGTACCGATTCTCATGCCGGATCTTAACTTTGATAAATCAAATTCGTTTATAATACCTATGTCTTTTAAATAACGTATAGTTTCATTGACAATAGCACTTTCCATTGCGGGATTTATTCCTTGCTGTTTTTGCTGTTGTGAAAGTAACGCTAATTGTTGAGCTTGTTGAAGTCCTGTATTTGTCGTTTGTAAATTTTGATTAAACGCAAGTTGATTATTTTGCGTAAGTTGTTGCTGTAATTGAGGCTGCTGAGCATTTATATTTGCGTTTATGTCAGTAGTTATAGGTAATATTTGTTGCTGATTTTGTTGTAATTGCTGATTTCCAAGATTTGTTGGATTAAATAATGTCGGTATAATTGGAGTTGGCATTGATGAATTTTCTTCATTATCATTGTCTTCCTCCTCATCTTCGTCATTATTTTCTTCTTCCTCATCCTCGTTTTCTTCATCATTATCTTCTTCGTCATTATCAGATGTATTATTTTTTTTATTTCTTACTCTTTTTTTTGAGCCTGCTATTTCATCTTTCCAATCTTGTTTATTCCTAATATTTGTTTCTTGGAAATTTGTTTTCTGGAAAGATGAATGTGACATTCTTTTATTATCATAATTATAATATTCGTCATTATTTTCATAATCATTTTCATAATTTGGGATTAGAGATCTATTTTCTCTCATTTCTAATTGAAATAAATTTTCATTATCTTCTTTATATTGATTTTTCACTTTTTCTTTCTCAGATTCAAATGAATGAAATTGAACTTGAGTTAGATCTATGCCAAATCTAGCATAAACTTTTCGAAAAACTTCATCTTTAGTCAGCTTAGCGTTCCAATATTCGGAATATGAAGTTAATCTCTTATTTGCGTTATTATTTTCGAAATCACCATGCTTACAATAAGAGCAGTATGTTTTTTTATTTTGGTCCGCAAAAAGAGGTTCGATATTTGATATATCGATTCCCAAAAATATTACTAAAAAATAACAGATTAATTGCAAATAATTATAGCAATTACTGTTATAGCGGAAAATATGCATATTACTACACCTTATTGCATTAATTTGTGAATAATATTGCTTTTTATTTTTCACAAATTATTCCCTTTAGTGAGTATTACATAAATTGATTGATTATTTATTAATTCAATAAGATAGTCATTATCGATATCGTTCCATATATTGTTCTTGATATGGTCTTTGTTCTTGCTGTTGAGAATTTTTGTCATCTGAATCATTATCTTCTTCATCATCTTCAAGATTTATATTCTGTTTATTTGTTATATATTCCTCAGTTTCACGTCTATAAGCATTTGAAATTTCTTTTAAATCTCTAAGTTGAGTTTTTGTGACATATGGTTTTGCTGATACTAGAGCTATAACTATTCTGTAGTTATCTATTTTTTCTTCGGAAAGAATCATAGTATGGCCGCATCTGCCATTAAAATATTTCTCCCCCAATGATTTTGTCGGATTCTCATCAGCGGTTATTTCAGCAAATTTAAATGTCGCTTTTGTGCATTTTTCAGTGAATAAATTGATATTGTCGGGAATTTCTGGAAATTGTTCATTACTATCCTGTAAAAAAACAAAAACGGCGGTATCTGTTTTATTAAATGATGTCCCTTTAGGCCAAAATACACCAATAAGACCGTTATTCCCTCTGAAAGTTCTGTAACCCCATCCATCCGGAGATCTTATAACAAGGTTATTTCTTTCATCAACATCAGGAGTATCAATCGGAACAGAATATGTTTCGACAAAAACAGAAAATAACATTACGACAACAAATGTTAAAAATCTCAAGGTTCGACCCTATACTTTTACTTAATAGTATCAATAAAAAGCAAATAAAAGGTTACTAATTCCATATATTTTTATTATTTTTTCAAATCATACTAAATTTATATCAATGAGTTGAGCTAAATAATCCTGGTTTTGGAGTTATAACAATTCGGCTTCTGAAGTTCCCATCTTTTGCGTTTAATATGTAAAGTCCTAATTTTGCTTTATGAAATCTAGTGTCTGTTCCTTGACCGTCTTCTGTTGGTTTAGGTTTATATGATGCTTCTATTAGAACTTTTTCATCGTTTACATTATCCAATACCATATCTTTATTTAGAGTTGATGGATCATTTACACTTATTACTGTTTTTACGCAACTTATTCCATTAACAGTAGTAGATGTATTTACTCCTGTATCAAATTCAAATTTATAGGCTTGGTACTTTGAAGGTCCGGTTCTTTTTACGTATGTAATAGTTCCGTACCAACTTAAACCAAAACGCCAAGGAGAGAACATGGATGTTGTGTGAAAAAAGTTTAAACAACTTGCAAACGCAATTCTTCGTATATCAGTTATATCTAAGTATTTATCTTCGCTGGTATTTGTTAGATTTTGTAGTAAGCTTGCCATTAAATATACGGAAGTTTGAACCTTATTTCTTAATTCATAGAATCTATAATGATCGGAAGCGAAAAAAAGTACCATTATACAAATAGGAATACTGAATGTAAATTCAATAAGAACTCCGCCTTTATTTCTATTGAATAAGATAGATAATTTGTTACGGAGTTTTCTTATTTTTTGGCTAATCTTTAATTTTACAGAAGACAGCATATAACAAACACCACTCAACATTTTCAATTAATGTATATCAATATTATGAAGAATTTGTTTATATTAAAAAAATATAGATATATTAACGCAGAACTGAAGTTATTATAGAAAAAATTTATAATAAATGTTATATTTACACGTTTTTGAATATTGCTTTATTGTAATACTTATGAGCAAAGCATATAAATGATAAAAATTATTTTAAAAAAGATTTTATTTTTTCTGTTCCTATGTATTTTTTCTTGTTCAGAATGCCAAGAGCAAAATAAACTCAGAGCGGTAAACTGGCTAAACAGAAATTATGGTCACAATACAAAACTTAGAGATGAGAATTTATTTGCTTATGCTTTACGTTTAGAAACCGGAATAAAAAATAAAAATGATGTACTGAATAAACAAGTGGTTTTTCCTATAATAGATATAGGAAGTGTTGATTTTCATAATAATTGTATAAGTCTTATGCAATGTGCTTTAATGTATAAAGGGTATTATCTGGGGCCAATTTCCGGAAAATTTGATAAAAAGACGGCTTCTGCTGTAATGCAGTTTAAAAAAGATGTTTTAGGAAACAGCACAATAGTAAATTCTCGTGTGACACCTTTATTTTTTGTCGCAATAGTTAAGCCAGGTTCTTATGTAAGATCTGAAGATGGTAAAGAAAGTATCAGAAAAATTCAGCAATATCTAAATAGAAATTATTCAAAACGTTGTTCAATTATAACTACAGATGGAGTATATGGAGCTCGAACTCATTTTACCATTATTCAAGCGTTACAAATAGAGTCTAATTGTGAAAATACAAATGGTCGCTTCGATCAGGAATTAACGGATGTTTGTCCGACTTTATATAAAGGAATGCAAGGACGAAAAATTTATCTTTTGCAATGTGCTTTGTACGTAAATGGGATTAGAAATAGCATAAACGGAATATATGATAATCAGACTGTAAGAGCTGTGAAGCAGTTTCAGAGGATATCTTGTTTACCGCAAACAGGTATAGCAAATATGGCGACTATAAAGGCTCTTTTAACAAGTACCGGTGATGTATCACGTCCAGCTAATGCCTGCGATTGTTATTTCAGATTGCCATTTTCTGCAGCTCAGGCACTATCTGTCGCCGGATATAGATTTGTTGGCAGATATTTAACCGGAACGATAAAAGGATTCAGGGGAAAACGTGTACCAAAATATGTTGATAAGGAGGAATTTGCTGATATAACAAAGGCAGGATTAAGGTTAGTTCCGATTTTTCAAGAAAAAGGCGGTCATGAAATATCTTCATTTTGCGTAGCACAAGGAAAGATAGATGCGAAAATCGCAATAAAAGCCGCTTATAAATTAGGTCTTCCAAAGGGAAGTGTGATATATTTTTCAGTGGATTGTGATCCATTAAAGAAGCAAATATCAGAAAAAATTATTCCTTATTTTAAAGGTGTGAATTCTTGTATGAAACAATCAGGATATAGGGTCGGTATATATGGTACAAGATTAACATGTTCAATGGTTTCAGATCAGGGATATGCGAAATTCAGTTTTGTAAATGATTGTTCTTCACGTTGTAATGGTAATATTGCGCAAACGCTTCCTAAAAATTGGGCGTTCGATCAATTTTATGAACTAAAAGGCAAGGAAATGTTTAAATATGATGGTGGAAAATTCAATTTGGATAAAGTTATCGCTTCTGGTCGAGACATAGGCTGTATCAATAAAAGATAAAACGAAAAATAATATTAACAATTTACTTTTTTAGTTACTTTTTAGAATAAATTAATTATTTGTTAGTTTTTTTTTGCTAATTATTAGATAAATTAGAAAACTTTTTTAACTTTAATTTTTTATATTAGTAAGATGGATAAAATAATTAACAAGAAATATGTATGGATTATTTTAATTGCGCTATTTATTGCGTTTTTTATTTTTCGTTTTTACAAAAATAATATTTCAGTAAATATGAGACATCATAAAGAAGTATCTGTATCTGTGAATAAAGCGACAGTTACAAAAATGCAAACGATTTTGGAATTTATAGGTACGGCAGTTTCAAATGAATCAGTTGATATAACTTCAAGTATCACACAAAAAATTACAGATATAAAATTTTCTGAATGTACTTTAGTTAAAAAAGGCGATGTCTTAGT
Organism: Alphaproteobacteria bacterium; assembly: GCA_017476405.1. Taxonomy (GTDB): domain Bacteria; phylum Pseudomonadota; class Alphaproteobacteria; order UBA3830; family UBA3830; genus BNWE01. Next base: position 4,823 of record JAFUZX010000029.1, read on the forward strand.
TCAGCTTAATGTAGACAAGCAGAAAGCGATTTTGAAACAAGCGGAAATTAATCTTGAAGAGCAGCAAAGAGAATTAAATCGTCTTTCCGGTTTAAAAGATAAGAAAATTATAGCTGAAAAAGAGTATGATTTACAAAATACAAAGTTACTTAACGCTCAAGCGCAAATCGAAGAGATAAAAGAAGAGATAAAAGAGGGAACAATTGTCGCTCCTTTTGACGGAATGCTTGGTATCCGTTATGTTAGTGTCGGTGCGCTGCTTACTCCTGGAACTGTAATCACAACTCTCGATAACATAAGGAAGATAAAAGTAGATTTTTCTGTTCCTGAGAAATATTTTTCTTTAATTAATAAACAATGCAAAATTACAGCGACAAGTATTGCTATGTCAGGGCGTGAATTTTTCGGAAATGTTCATGCGGTATCTCCGAGAATATCTCCTGTATCACGTAGTTTTTCTGTGAGAGCAATTATAAATAATGATGAATATTTGTTACGTCCAGGGATGTTGCTTAATGTTACAATAGAGATGCAGGATCGTGATGCTATTATGATTCCTGAAAGCGCTGTATTTAGTATTGGCGAAAAGCATTATGTGTTTCGATTAACTGAAAATAATAAAGTAAAGCAAACTTTTGTGGAAATTGGTTTGCGAAGAGGCGGATTGGTAGAAATATCGAAAGGAATACAAGCGAATGATCAAATAGTTACGGAAGGGGTTGTAAAATTATCAGACGGAGACACTGTTAGTGTAAAAAACAGCGTAGTTTCTGAAAAAAGCGAAAGTATATAGGTGTATAAATGAATATCTGTAGTATATCCATTAAAAGACCAATCACGACAATCGTTTTTATGATAATAATTTTATTATTTGGATATTTAAATTTAAGAAAAATAGGTGTTCGAGAATATCCGAATATAGAAATTCCAACAATATCTGTTTCAACTACATATACAGGAGCTTCAGCAAGCATTATTGAAACAAAAATCACACAGCAAGTTGAAAATGCTGTTGCCGGTATTGAAGGTCTGGATAATATTCAATCAACAAGTAAAGATGGGCGTTCTAACGTAAAATTAGAATTTTCAATAGACAGGGATTTAGATAATGCCGCAAATGACGTACGTGATCGAGTTAGTCGTATATACAACAAACTTCCGGATGCGGCTGATCTTCCGGTGATTCGAAAATTCGATACGGGTGGATTCCCGTGTATGATGATTGCGGTATCGGCACCTATGTCAAGTATGGAAATTACAGATTACTTGAATCGGTATTTACTTGATAAATTCTCAGTTATAGAAGGAGTCGCTTCAGTTGATATAGGTGGGAATCAAGAAAAATCCATGCGAATATGGTTAAATCGGAAACAGTTAGCGGCTCATAATCTTACTGTTTCTGATGTTGAAAATGCAATAAAAACAGAAAATGTGGAGTATCCAGCGGGAAGAATAGAATCTGAGTATCTGGAATTTCCCATAACCATAAATCGTCAGTACACAACTCCTGAAGATTTTATGAAAATAATTGTTTCTCGAGATAAAGAAGGTAATCCGATTAGAATTTCAGATATAGCGAAAGTTGTTATCGATACAAAATCCAGTCGTAGCTATTTTCAAGCAAATGGAGAGCCATCAGTCGCAATTCAGGTATCTAAATCGCAAACCGCAGATGTTATTCAAATTTCAAAAGATGTTAGAAATCTTATTAAAACGTTACAAAAAAGTCTTCCAAATGGAATGAAGATGAAAATTTTGCGAGATGAATCCGAATTTATTAATGAGTCTATTTCAGAAGTCTTTTACTCGCTTCTTATTGCGGCAATATTAGTTTTTTTTATCATATTTATTTTTATTGGATCAATTCGAGCTGCAATTATTACAGCTATTACAGTTCCTGTTTCAATAATAGGATCTTTTATTGTATTAAATTCACTTAATTACAGTATTAATATGCTGACACTTTTAGCGATGGTGGGAGCAATTGGAATTGTTGTAGATGATGCTATCCTGGTATTAGAAAATATTCAGCGACATATAGAAGAAGGAGAAAAACCGTTTGATGCGGCGATTAATGGATCAAATCAAGTTTTCTTCGCTGTAATTTCAACGACTGTCGTTTTGTTATCTGTCTTCCTGCCTATTTCTATGCTACCGGGAAAAACTGGAAAAATGTTCACTGAGTTTTCAATAGCGATGTCAACAGCAGTATGTCTTTCATCGTTAATTGCGCTTACATTAACACCTATGTTGTGTTCTAAATTTTTAAAAGCGTTAGATACAGGAAATAATTTCAATCAGTTAGTTGATTATGTTGTAAAAATCAGTGGGAATTTTTATAAAGATCTTTTGATACATTTGTTGAGTTATAAAACTCAAATTTCTGTCGCCTTTGCGGTAATAACAGCAGTAGTCGCTGTGTTTTTTATGATTCTTCCTGCTGAATATGAGCCAAAAGAAGATAGAAACGCAATGTTTTTACGTATAACCGCACAGGAAGGAACAGGATACTACGCTATGAGAAATTACGTGGAACAAATTTTAAAACGTATACGTCCGATTCTCAGTAAAGATATTGTAAAAAATATTATGACGAATGTACCTGGATTTGGAGGTGGTGATGGAGCGGTCAATTCAGGTAATATAATAATAGAATTTGTAAATTCAACAGAGAGAGAAAAATCAACGTTTCAAATAGCGGCTGAATTAACAAAAGCTCTTTCAGGTATGCCCGGAGTAAGAGCGGCACCTATTCTTCCGATGGGGATTGGGGCAAGCGGTTCGCATGCGCTCCAATTCGTTATAGGTGGACCGGATTATGAAGAACTTGCGAAATGGAAGAATATTATTTTAGCGGAATTAGCTAAATATGCGGGAGTTTCAGATATAGATACCGATTATAAAGAAACGACTCCGAAATTTTTTGTAAATATAAACAAAAATCGAGCAGGGGATTTAAATGTTTCAGCAAAAACAATCGGATCAACGTTAGAAGCTATGCTCGGCTCAAAAACTGTGACCACATATATTGACGGTGGTCGAGAATATGATGTGATTTTGCAAGCGGATCATTCCAGTCGTTCTGATATGCAAGATGTTTCTAATATGTATGTCAGGTCAGAAAAAGGAGATCTTGTGCCGCTTGATAATTTAATTGATATTTCAGAATCAGGTACTCCGAGTTCACTTACTCGTCATGATCGTACACGCAGCATAACATTTTCGGGAAATATAAGCGAAGGATATTCTATGAGTGATGTTTTGAATTTTGTGGAGACAAATGTAAAAAAGAAATTACCTGAGTATGCCCAAATCTATTATAGGGGGCAATCTAAAGATTATAAAGAATCAGATGGAAGTATGTTATTTATATTTTCGTTGGCTATTTTAATATCTTATCTTGCATTAGCCGCTCAATTTGAAAGTTTTAAACATCCGTTTGTTGTTATGTTAAGTGTTCCGTTAGGAGGTTTTGGTGCTCTTATTGGTTTGTATATGCTCGGATATACCATGAATATCTATTCTCAAATTGGTCTAATAATGTTGATTGGATTAAATTCAAAACATGGGATCTTAATTGTTGAATTTGCGAATCAATTGCATGAATCAGGGATGGATATAAAACAAGCTTTATTGGAAGCCGCTCGATTGCGCTTGCGACCGATTATGATGACGGGAATTTCTACAGTTGCTGGCGCAATTCCTCTTCTTTTCGCTACCGGAGCGAGCTGTATGAGTCGGCAAAATCTTGGTGTCGTCGAGGTCTTCGGAGGAATAAGCGGAATTTTACTGACTTTAATTATTGTTCCTGTCGGATATGCGATTTTCAATAAGAATAATCAAAATTAAAGTTCTATTTTCAATGTGTTTATAAAAAATTATTTTTTTTCTCTTCTTTTTTTATCTAACCAATCAACTCTTTTTTTTAATTCTCTCTCAAATCCTCTTTCAACCGGTCGATAAAATTTTTTTCTGGATAATTCATCAGGGAAAAAATTGCTTCCTGAAACACCATCCTTTGTATCATGATCATAAATATATCCTTCCGAATAATTTAACTCTTTCATTAATTTAGTTGGAGCGTTTCTGATTTTTTTCGGTACAGGTAGCGATCCGTAAAATGAGGCACATCGTTTTGATTCATTATATGCGATATATCCAGCGTTTGATTTTGGAGCAGTTGCTAAATAAATTATAGCATTCGTTATCGCCAGCTCTCCTTCAGGTGAACCAAGCATTGAATAGGTTTGATATGCGGCAATTGCTTGCAGAATAGCATTTGGATCAGAAAGACCGACATCTTCCGCAGCAAATCGAATTAACCGGCGTGCTATAACAAGCGGATTTTCGCCTCCAATCAACATTCTGTTGGCCCAATATAAAGCGGCGTCAACATCTGATCCACGTAAAGATTTATGTAATGCGCTGAGTAAATTGTAATGTTCTTCTTTTGTTGAATCATAAATTGCGGCTCTTTTCGGAGCCATTTTTTCTAATTCTTCTATCGATATTTTTTTATTGGAGTTTAAATTAAGTAATTCTTCTGCTCGATTTAAAAGATATCTTCCATCTCCATCTGACATGAGACAAAGATGCTGTCTTGCCTCAGGAGTTAGAGGTAATTGTTTCCCCATATACTTTTCAGCACGCAGCAGGATTTTATCTAGATCATCTAGTTGTAGTCTCTCAAATGTAATAACTTTACAACGAGAGAGAAGAGCCGGACGTAGTTCAAAAGATGGATTTTCAGTTGTGGTTCCAATCAATATTAATGAGCCATTTTCAAGATGTGGTAAGAAAATATCTTGTTGACTTTTGTTTAAATGATGTATCTCGTCCATTAATACTAAAATTTTTTGAGATGGATCATGGGCCGCCATTTCAAATATAGAACGAAATTTGGCTGTCGCATGCATAACAGCTGAGGTTTCCTCGAAATGTAATCCGCTTTTTTGTGCCAATATTTTTGCTAAAGATGTTTTTCCTGTTCCCGGAGGTCCCCAAAAAATCATAGACTGCAGATTTTCTGCATGCGAAATTTGTTTACAGATGGATTGTCCTATGATCTCGCTTATATCAGTTGGTCGTATTCTATCAGCAAGTGGGTGAGTTTGTTCAAATAACTGCAAATAATTTTCCTCTGAAGCTCATATATTAAAGTATATTGTTGCTTTTTTCTTTGTGTTAATCAAGATTAAGTTTTAAAATGCCATTTAGATATTCTATAAAATAAAGAGGTTTTTTGATATGAGATATACCAATTCAAAAGAATATAATATTGCTATTATTGGAGCTACAGGAAGTACAGGTAGTAAAACGATAGAAATTTTAGCCGAAAGAAAATTTCCGATATCAAATCTCATACCAATTGCTTCAAACCGATTTTCAGGTAGGGAAGTTTCATTCAAAAATAATTCAATTAAGGTTCAAACATTCGAAAATGCGGATTTATCAAGTGTAGATTTGGCGTTTTTTTGCGCAGGTAATGCCGTATCTCGTAGATATGCTCCGCAATTAGCGGAAAAAGGTTGCGTTATAATTGATAAAAGTTCTCATTTCAGACTAGATTCTAAAGTTCCTCTTGTTATTCCTGAAGTTAACGCAAATGCTCTGAAAAAAGGATCACCTTTGGGAATAATTTCTACTCCGAACTGCATTACTGTGCCACTTGCGATGGTTTTAAAAGCTTTATCTGAAATATCAGCGATAAAAAGAGTTGTGGTTTCTACATATCAATCTGTTTCAGGAGCAGGAAGACGAGGGGTCGATGAGCTTTTCAATCAATCTAAGACAATTATTGCGGCAGGAACACCTTCACCCGAGGTTTTTCCAAAGCAAATCGCTTATAATATTATTCCATGTATAGGCGATATTATGGCACTTGGAAATTGTGATGAAGAAGAGAAAGTTACATCTGAAATTTGTAAAATTTTGAAATCAGATGTAAAAGTTGCTGTTACTTGTGTAAGGGTTCCGACATTTATAGGACATTGTATGTCTTTAGCATGTGAATTTTCTAAGCCAGTTTCAGAGCATGACGCATATGAAGCTTTTGAGAATTTTGAAGGTATTGTTACTCTTGATCGTCGAGAAAATGGCGGAATTTATGCGACTCCGATAGATATTCAAGGTGAAGATGGAGTGTATGTCAGTCGTGTTAGAAAAGATTATTCAACAAAAAACGGTCTGATGCTATGGATTGCTTGTGATAATCTTCGTAAGGGCGCTGCGCTGAATAGTGTTCAAATTGCGGAAGAACTTATTGCTGAAGATCCGCAATTGAGAATATTTAGGAAGAAATTTTAATTTTTAATTGGCATCATTCTTCTTGATTATCTAGAGAAAGTGATGTATATATATTTTTCGTGCTGGACTAGCTCAGCTGGTAGAGCAACTGATTTGTAATCAGTAGGTCGATGGTTCGAATCCGTCGTCCAGCACCATCTCAAAAATCAAGTAAAATTGAAGATTGCAAAATCCTACAAAAGGCAATGAAAGCGATTTTAGCCCCAGTATAGCCCCAGAATTTTCATTTGTACCAATATATATAACACTACAAATTTTTTCATAAACTGGTCTGAAAAACACCGAACTGATTTTTTCCTGACGTTTTCTTACTAAAAAGAAGTAATGATACATGCCTTAATATGCCTCCAATTATGCGTGAAAATGCCATGGCCCCACTTTTTGCCCCAAAAATCCCTCAAAAACCCCTGAATAACAGAGGCTATGTTCCTACTAAGCAGGCGAAAATTGCTCATTTTTACCTTATTTCGTGCTTTTAATGCGGTTGCAGGTCTTACAGAGCATTTGGCAGTTTTCGGCAACGGTTTTCCCGCCTTCACGCCATGGTGTTATGTGATCTCCTTCCATCTCTTCGAGTTCAAAGTGTTCGCCGCATTTTGCGCAAATGCCTTGTTGCTTTTCATACGCTTCTCTCTTCATATTTTCTGAAAAAGCTCGAATATTTAAGTGCCGCTCTTCGTTATCGATTAAGTATTCGTAGATCCCGGGCTTCTTTGTTATATCTTCGTCCGCCATTAGCCTCGCAACCTTATCTTCCAATTCTTTCGCATCGAATTTTTTATCCTTGAATTTGTTGTAGAGAAATCCCCATTCGATTCCCTTCATTTCTTTGCGATATTGTGGAAATAGAATTCTTACCCAGTTAATAACCGTCTGAAAATACAGCCATAATTCATTTGCATTTGCGTCGTGCTGGTGCTGTGCCATGTAATTTTCGATTTGATTGTCACTAAACCAGCGAATGGCTGTTTCCAAATAATCCTGCCGAATCGCAATTCCTTTCAGATAGTCTTTCGCCATCTGATATGCAAGGCACTGAGTCTTACTGAAATAGCGTTTTGCATCTGTCAGCCATTCTCCGGTATAAACTGCGTTTCGAATTTCCTGAGCAGTTAGTTTTTCGCCGGCAATGTTTATGACATTGAACCAATCAAGACGCTCTTTATCAGTGCCTTCACAAAAATATATCATTAACTTGTAGTTCAGAATTTGCTCTTGTTCCGATTTCTCTAAATTGTGAAAGAATTGGTAGTTGATGGAAAAATCGCCGTTCAGATATTTGCAGATGCTCAGTGTGCGTTGCTGTCCATCAAGCACTTCATAATCACCGCTTTCATTTTTGACCCAGTACATGGTATTCAGCGGAAAATTTCTGCGTACAGTTTCAATAACCGCCTGTTGCTGCGCATCTTTGTAAATAAATTCTCGCTGATATTTAGGACGTATGTTCAAATGGCCGCTATAGCCGACAACCCCTTCTTCGTCATTATTTCTGTAGCCATCGAATAGTTCTCGAATCGTAATTTCATGTAGTTTTATTTTCATTTAATTTTATCTCCGTTTTATGGCTATTCTCTTGAACTTCTCTTTTCTTTTTACATAGATTGAACCACATAGCGAATAATTTCCTATTCCATATGCTCCGAGATTTCCAACAATCTCAAACTGCTCAGGATTATATTTATCCAAAAAAGTAATAGGAACTCCCATAATTCCATCGTAATCGCACGGAATATCAGCGACTTTATCAACGTTAATCGCATCATAGTTGTCGTATTTCGGATATTCTTCAGGCGTATAGTGCTTATATAAAATCAATTTCTCATGACGCTTGCGAATGTCCAGATTGGTAAACCAACGAACACCTTTAATTCGTACTGTATTTTGCCCTTTATCGTTTACTTTAGAGTATTTTAAAAGGTTGTGATATTTTTGAGGAATTATAAACTCTCGATCTCCACTGTGAATGCTTTGTCCTATCCACATTTTATCTTCTTTAATCAGAGGAAAAATCTCTTTATAGGTAACTGCATTTATGTTTCCCAGCACAATGAATTTCTTGTTATAACTTATAAGTTGCTTAATAAATTCTCTGAAGAGACTAAAGGGAGGATTCGTCACGACAATATCTGCACTTTTTAAAACTTCGATAGCTTCCGGACTGCGAAAATCTCCATTTTGCTCGAGTTTTTTGGAGATAGGTTCATTTTTTGATACGTTCATTCCTTTGCACAATCTCAATGAATACGAAGGCTTTTCTCTGTCATAATGAGTGGCTATGAGTTCTTTTAGATTCAAAAAATCAAAATTTAATTTGAAATACTTCCAGAAATTGCTGTATTCCGGATCATCGCAGTTGCAAAAAATGCATTTATTTTGAAAATATGTACGATAATGTTTCAACTCGGCTTCAATATCCTCTATTCGAGTATAGAATTCATCAAGTTTCTTTAACTTTGCTAAATGCAGATTCTCGTTTGTATTTGGCATAATTTAAAAACTCCATTTTTATAAGAATACAAAAGCTGTATTAAGAAAGACTTTAAATTAGACGTTTTATGGAGCATCCTCAAAATTGATTAGCTCGCTGTTCTTTTCAAGCCAGGAGATAACGTCTTCAATTTTGTATGTAACATTGCGCCCGATTTTGTAACTGGGAATTCCTGCTCCTTGAGAATCCAATTGCGCCAGGGTATGCGGATTCAGAATG
>JAFUZX010000030.1 GCA_017476405.1 Alphaproteobacteria bacterium
GGTCTATGATACATTTACACATGGCAATAGCCATCATAATCACCGCTCCAAGAAAATACCAAAATAAGAATGACATACATGTACATTTTGAAATCCATATATATCACCTTTGTCGAAATCTGCTGCAAAGATACTACAAATAATTGACATATGCAAATCTTTTTGCATTTTTTGTGTCATTTTGTTACTTTTTTGGATTTCCAAGTGCGTTTTTGTGACATTTTGATAGATTTCCATGCTATTTAGCTGTCATTCTCGTTCGCATCACGTTCGCATCCTGTACGTCACCGGTAGATAGCCGGCTGATGGTAAATGATATACTTTTTGATACCCCCCCCTATCATTTTCACAGTAATAGCGATTTTCTTGTTACATTTGTTACATCATATCTAACTCGCTGATTTACAACGGCTTTATATGTAACAAACGGCTGTTACGCTTTGTTACACTTGTTACATTTTCGGTAGATTTATGTAACATTTGTAACAAAATGTAACAAAACGGCTCTTATTTTGTTACACTCTAAGTTATTGATTTATAGTTATTTATATAGTATTTATAATAAATGTAACAAATGTAACAACATTTTGCAAAATTATTTTATTCGTATAAAATAGTGCAAAAAAAAATGAGAAGCTTTCGCCTCTCACTTCTCCCAAATAGACCATATTTTGTTACGACGGCCGGTCGAACTCAATCTCCTTCTGCTCTCCCTGTGGCCGCTCATCCGGGAATAATTCATAATACTCTTGCAACGGCATGAAATCCTTTGCCAAGAACTGATACGGTCGGCCATTACCTTCTATCTTCTCCTTCGTGAACATTTCACCCTCTTTGGCATCCTGCGGAATCCAGTTGCTCACAATATAATAGCTAAACCGTTTGCTCTTACCGCTACCGCCTCCGAACTTCTGCACGTGCATATTTTCCTCTATGTAGCGCTTAAGATCATCGAGATCGTACGTGAGGAACTTCTTATCCGTCTTACCTATCGCCTCTTGCAGTTTATCTGCTGTACTCAGCAGCTCTTTCTTGCCGAAGTCAATAAACCATTGTCTCAGCCACTCACGCATCTTCTTCTCCGGACGTGGGCGCTGTGCTTCTAACAACTCATCCAGCCACTTGGTATGCAACAGCTCCGGTGGGAAATACATACGGTCTATCTTTTTCGGATCATCCGGAGCGTAGAACATAGCTCGTTTATTCAACCACGCTAAGAAAGCAGGCATTTCCTGTTCGTAGAACGGCTTAATGTTACCTATCTTTGTGCCTTCCGGGAGCTTAGGCACTTTGCGCACCCAAAATCGTACCTCCTCATCACTCGCATAGATGAACCGGCGTTCGTTATTGGAGCACAGGATGTATTTCGTAAAGTTCTCAATCTGATACGCATCTTTGCCCTTACCTTCTACGCTCTGCATCTTTGATGTACTCCACATTTTCAGCTGTTCCGTGAACTTCTTATTATCGGCCAGCGAACTCTCATCCACGCCCACAATAAGACGACCGGCCACAAGCGTATTGAAGTTGGATGTAATCTGCTCATTGCCCACAATAACGGTGTTATCCGAAAACATGACCTGAGTCAGATCCAAAAACGAAGTCTTACCTGTTCCTCGTTCGTTACTTACGAGGCACAATATAGGAAGGTTCTGTGTCGGCTGATGGTACAACAGCTGCATA
>JAFUZX010000031.1 GCA_017476405.1 Alphaproteobacteria bacterium
CGTAAATATGTTTTTAAAGACGATTGTATTTGATTAAAAGTTTCAGGTTGATTAATAACTTTTTCGATTTCAAAAAAACTACCAATACGTTCTAATCCGACTAAAACATAATCTTTCGCATTTGGAAAAAACGACATAGCATAAATAATGTCAGGTCCACCAAAAGGATAAAATAAAGTATCTGAATATTTCACAAGCGGATCTATATTACGAGTTCTCCAATCGGGTATATGCGAAATACTATTTCGTTGTAACCTAGCCCATTCTTTATCGAAAAATTTCATATAAACATAATATGTTTGATCATACTTTAATTCTTCTGAAACAAATTTACAGGCCATTTGCATAGCGACTTTATCGAACGCATTTATAGGGGCAATATCGTTTTGAGTTACATTTTCTATATTTTTTGGAACATGTATAACGATATTCTCAACTTTTTTTTCAACTTTGCTTTCTACCTTATTTGTATTATTCTCGTTTAGTAAAGGAAGCTTTTCCTCCTCAATTTTTTCAGTCAAATTTTCATTTCTATTCTGTATATAATCATTATTAACGCAAGAACATAACGGAATAAGAAATAGAGATACTAAAATTTTTTTCATTCTTCTGATTTTAAGTTTAAAACTGTATTAGTATAAACCAATTCACAATTTAATGATAGAAATTCTTTTTTATAACGCTTTTTATATTTTTTTGAATTTCAAATGGCGTTCCTGTCGCAATTATTTTTCCGCCTTCAGGTCCTCCTTTTTCTCCCATTTCAATAACGAAATCAGATTTTTTAATTACATCAATATCATGTTCAATAATCACTATAGTTGCTCCTTTTTCTTGCAACTTCCGCAAATTATTTAATAAAACCTCAACATCTTTCGGATGTAATCCAATTGTAGGTTCATCAAGAATAAATAAATTAGAATTTCGAACCTTACTTATTTCCATAGACAATCGCATGCGTTGTGCTTCTCCACCGGAAAGCCCAGGAGTCCCCTCTCCGAGAGTCAAATATCCCAATCCGATTTGCTCCAAATGATTAAGCTTATGATATATCGCAGGATTATTCGCAAAGAATTCGATGCTTTCACGCACAGTCATAGCTAAAATATCCGCAATTGATTTTCCTTGAAATTTTATTTTTAAAATATTCGGATTATATCTTGATCCTCCGCAATCAGGACAAGGTATGCAAAAATCCGGTAAATACTGAATATCCGCACTGATTTCACCCAGCCCGTCACATGTCAGACAACGTCCTTCTTTATTATTGTATGAAAAATATCCTTCATCATATCCGCATTGATTTACCGAAGCAAACAGCTGACGAATATTATCAAAAATACCTGTATAAGTCGCAACAGTTGATCGATTATTTTTCCCGATTGGTGTTGCGTCAATAAATTGAACTCCGGAAATTTTATCTTGAGATGTTTTTCCTAAAATCTCGATATTTTCAATATATTCAGGTAAATCTTTATGGGAAATACAAGCTACTACAGCTTCTTTTAAACAATCTAACACCAGAGTCGATTTTCCAGATCCTGAAACACCTACAACCGATGTTATTTTTTTCATCGGAAATTCTGCTGTAAGTTTTTTTATATTGAATTTTTCTCTAATATCCAATTTTATCGTTCCGTAATTGAATATTTCATTATCTTTTTCAGAAACTTCACTTTTTTCTTCTAAATATTTTCCTATAACAGACTTATTGTTATTAATTAATTCTATCGGTGTCCCACACGCAATAACTTTTCCACCCTCTATACCGGATTTTGGCCCCATCTCTATCAAGTAATCAGCTTTTCGCAGCATTGCCGTATTATGATCTACGAATAAAACAGTATTTCCATTATACGCTAATTGCCGAATACATTTTGATAATCCTTCAACATTTGCCGGATGCAAACCTATTGACGGCTCATCCAGAACATACAAAACTCCCGTCGTATCATTTTGTATAATTTTCATAAGCTGAATACGTTGCAATTCACCATTCGAAAGAGTATATCCCGGACGATCCAACGTAAGATACGAAACCCCTAAATTTATCAAAACATCTAATTTTTTCGATAATTCTTTTACCAGTTCCGATGAAAATTTTTTTATTTCAGGAATAGTATGCTCATGTATTTCATTAGTGAAATTTAGCAACTGTTTTATTGTCAATTCACAAGCTTCACTAATGTTTTTTCCGTTTAAAATACTTTTGGCTATTTTCTCATTTATACGACTACCATGACATGAAGGACATTGAAGCATATCAAAATATTTCTCAGCTTTGGCCACAGTTATTTCACTTTCGCTTTTTGAACTATTCATAATTGCTTGATACGCATTCTCATACTTTACGTTCAAAGGTACAGGTTTTCCTGATCCATTATCATATATCACATTATAAGTTCCATATTCCCCATGTAGTATTATATATTTTTCCTCATC
>JAFUZX010000032.1 GCA_017476405.1 Alphaproteobacteria bacterium
CATTCTGAATCCGCATACCCTGGCGCAATTGGATTCTCAAGGAGCAGGAATTCCCAGTTACAAAATCGGGCGCAATGTTACATACAAAATTGAAGACGTTATCTCCTGGCTTGAAAAGAACAGCGAGCTAATCAATTTTGAAGAATGAAAATAGTATAAGACCTGCAACTGCATTAAAAGCACAAAATAAGGTAAAAATGAGCAATTTTCGCTCGCTTAGTAGAAACATAGCCTCTGTTATTCAGGGAATTGGCGATGCTGTTGGCACCAAAAACGGGACCAATTGCGTTTTTTTGCATAATCGGAGGCTGTTTTTAGCATTTATTTCTACCTTTTTTAATAAAAAAATGCCTCACAAAAAATCCGTTCGGTGCTTTTCAGATGGGTTTATGAAAAAATTTGTAGCGTTATATATACTGGTGCAAACGGAAAAATAGTAACAGCTTAGTAACAAAAATGAGAAAAACGACCTTTTTTTACTTACTATGATCCTCAATTTTTCTTGATATTTCCGATGGTGGGCGCGCGGAGGCTCGAACTCCGGACCCACTGATTAAGAGTCAGTTGCTCTACCAACTGAGCTACGCGCCCATTTAAATAACAAATTCGATATAAACAAGTACTAACCGTTACACCATTTCTTGCTTGAAACAATCGAAATATTCTTAAAAACGGAAAAAAATGGAGCGGGAGATGGGAATCGGACCCACGTACTCGGCTTGGAAGGCCGATGCTCTACCATTGAGCTACTCCCGCATTCATCTGTACTCGATCGCTCAGTAAAAACTGAAATGAGGGTATCAAAAAAATTTACATATGTCCAGGGAAATTGTAAAAAAGATCAACATTCATTCATATATTTTTAATTTGTTGAGCGAATTGCTTTATTATATGTTTTGGACGCACAGATCCTTCTAAATTTGAAAATTTAGGAGAAATTTCCTCAAAAAGATAATTGAAACTATCATTGGTTATTATATCGCTATCTCCCAAAAATTCTCCGGATACGCCTGTCATTACCATAGCGGAATCTATACCGGAGTTATTTGCGCCGAGAATGTCTGTCCAAGGTGTATCTCCAACCATCAAAATTTTTGCATCTGGCTCAGCATATCTTTTTGCGAATTCAAAAATTCCATTGTAAGGTTTTCCGAAATAGGCCACTTTCCCGCCTAATTTCTCGTAATATTTCCCTAATATTCCTTGAGTAAATACAGGCACAATTCTATTAACAAAATTACCACCTGATTCATGAGCGAAAATATCTGGATTAGCAATCAATAGACTTTTATTTTTTTCTAAACATTTTTCCAATATTACCGCAAATTCTTTAGGTCCCTGATTCCCGTTTGAATCGTGTAATTTTCGCCAATCACTGTGAACGACATCTTCTATTGGTATGAGATTATTATTTTCATCATATAAATCGTTAATCAATACTCGTCCATATGATGCAATAGGAACCCCAACATACATCAAATCCGCTTCATCAAATAAATCTGATTTTGGGATTTGAGAATCAACAAATATGTTAGAATTTCCGAGAAATAAACACTTTATCTTTGTAACGCTTATCCCCTGTTTTCTGAATAGATCCTTCCCTTTTGTCACAAAACAAAAATTCAAATACTCTCCGGAAGTTACACATTTATCATAATGAACGCCTTCGATCATTCCACGTTGTTCATATCCGATTTTTGCATCATTTGCTACCAAACTCGAATTAGAAACTATAATTAATCTTTTCCCGGATTTTCTGAGCGCCTCCATCGTATCCAGAGTTCCATTATATAATGACATTCCATTGTACAAAACTCCGTAAACATCAATGAAAAGAGTATCATATTCTTCAGCAACAGAGAAAATATCTTGTCCTATATCCATTTCTTAATTACTCTTAGTTTAATAATCACTAATTGTATTTTATTAGTATTAATTTTTTTATAACGTTAACTTTTTATACTTTATACGATGCGGAATTAATTCACTAATTCCAAGACGCTTTTTCTTATCAGCTTCATATGCTGAAAAATTCCCTTGAAACCATTCGACTTTTCCATCATCCTCAAAGGCTAAGACGTGTGTCGCAATCCTATCAAGAAACCATCGATCGTGGCTTATAACTACAGCACATCCGGCAAATTCTAACAGAGCGTCCTCAAGCGTTCGCAATGTATCAACATCCAAATCATTCGTCGGTTCGTCTAGCAAAATAACATTTGCGCCAGATTTCAGTATCTTTGCGAGATGAACTCTATTTCGCTCTCCTCCTGACAACTGATTTATATATTTTTGTTGATCTGTCCCCTTAAACCCAAAATAAGAAACATACGCACGGCTTGATACTTTTCGTTTTCCTAATTCCAACTCATCAAGCGAATCTGAAATTTCTTCCCAAACAGTTTTTTTATCGTCTAAAGCGTCTCGACTTTGATCGACATATGCCATTTTTACAGTTTCTCCTATAGTTACTGTACCTGTATCAGGCTTTTCTTTTCCTGTAAGAATTTTAAACAGCGTAGATTTTCCCGCTCCGTTCGCCCCGATTACACCAACAATACTTCCAGGAGGCAGTTCAAATGATAACCCTTCAAATAAAACTTTATCCCCAAATGCCTTACTCAACGAATCAGCTTGTATAACGATATCACCAAGACGAGGACCGGATGGAATATACAAAGTTGATGTATTATACGATTTTGAGTTTTCTTGCTCTAACATTTCACTGTATGCGCTAATTCTCGCTTTACTTTTTGCTTGGCGAGCTTTTGGAGATTGATGAATCCATTCTAACTCACGAGCTAAAAATCGCTTACGATCGTTATCAGCGTTTTCTTCTTGTTCCAAACGCTTTTGTCTTTCTTCCAACCATGCTGAATAATTGCCCTCAAATGGATAAGTCGCACCTCTATCAAGTTCCAAAATCCATCCAACTACGTTATCCAGAAAATATCTATCATGAGTAACCAAAACAACAGCACCTTTGTACTCCTGAAGATGATGCTCCAACCATGCTACAGATTCAGCATCAAGATGGTTAGTCGGCTCATCCAAAAGAAGAAGATCCGGCTTTTGAAGAAGTAACTTACAGAGAGCAACACGACGTTTTTCGCCTCCAGATAAATTTGCCGCCATTGTTTCCGGCGGAGGGCATCTCAAAGCATCCATGGCTATTTCTATCATCCGATTGAGATCCCACAACCCTTGCGCATCAATTTGTTCCTGCAATTCAGCTTGTCTTGCTATAAGATTATTCATATCCTCATCAGACATTTCTTCCGCAAATTTTGCTGAAATCTCATCGAACTCGTCAAGAATTGCTTTTTTATCTTTCAAAGCTGATATTATATTATCGAAAACAGTCGCATTTTTGTCCAATTCAGGCTCTTGCGGAAGATAACCAACTGTTGCTCCTTTTGCAGCCCAAGCTTCTCCGTTGAAATCGTTATCTAACCCCGCCATTATTTTCAGTAATGTAGATTTTCCAGCACCATTTTTACCGACTATACCTATCTTAGCATCCGGGAAAAATGATAACCAAGTTTCCTTAAGAACTTGTTTCCCTCCAGGATAAACCTTAGATGCCCCTTTCATTACATATATATACTGATATGAAGCCATATTATTGAACCGCTATTTACTAACTATATATAAAAAACAATCATATATGATGATCTACGATTACACTGAATTTTGCAAGAGAAAAGAACACAATTGAATTTTTCAATTATCTACTACAGGAAATCTTCCCGGTTTCGGAGTAAAAATTATTTTATATTGAAATGGAGAAGTCGTATACGGAGGAAAAGCTGCAGACAAAGATGTGCTGGATTTTAAAGGAATTAAATGCAATCCTAATTTAGCATTTTCATAACGACCTCCCCATAAGTGATAAAAACATATCATCATTACTCGTTCATCACCATCATTATCACAAATTAAATCATTGCTTACAGATCGTATTTGATCTGCGGTTTTTGTTGTAACGGCACCTTTGCCAAGTCCAAAATTTCCATCAAAATTGATACTTTTGGATCCGTATTTATTTGTTGCGAGAGAATAATATAATTGATAGCTATAGCTATTTGCGCTATTCCTTTTTATATGATACCAATAAATGCCGTAATACATTCCAAAAGGCCACGGATCAATCATAGTTTGATATGTAAAAAAATTTAGACCGCTAGCAAACGTAATTCTGGCAAGATCATTTAGTTTAAGCGCCTTATCCGTCTTGTTGTTTCCGATTTGCTGAGCTAAACTTGCTGCCATATACGCTGAAGCTCTGACTCTATCTTTCAACTCAAAAAAACGATAATGGTCGTTAACAAAAAACAAAACTATTACTACTATAGGCATGCAAATTGTAAATTCAATGAGGATTCCGCCATAATTCCAGTGATTCAATAGATACTTGAGACTCTTACTATATTTTTCTATCCGTAATGTATGAAAAAGTTTGAAAATTCCGCTATTTTTCCAGAAACATTCGATATACGAACTGAACCTGCGTCTGTATTTCCGAAAAAATTCTTTCCCCATCAATTTTTTCATTATACCTCGACCTTTTTTTCATATTTTTTCATTTTTCCTAATACGTTTTTTAAAATTTATTGTACATAAATCAAATTAAAATCTGATTAATTTTCCATATTTTCTTTTATTAAAAAATTTTAAATAAGAAATTTACCGCTGTTATTCTAATACACATATAGAATTTTGCACATGATATATTTGAGCTATGTCTGTTATATCAGAAAAAAGAGAAAGATCTGTTCCTGTAAAAAAACTTTGAATATTTAGTTCCTTCACTTCTTCAATTAAGCATCGTCTTCTATTTCTATCGAGATGCATCATAAGATCATCAAGCAGAAGTATTGGTGTTCCTTTGCGACGAAGTTTGTATATGCGAACTACCGCCAAAATTAGGGATATCAAGAATGCTTTTTGTTCTCCTGTAGAGCAATTTCCAGCATCTAATAATTTTTGACGATGTTTTACAATCCAGTTGCTTTTTTGTGCACTTACGGTTGTTGTTTGCTTTTCAGAATCTTCATATCGGGAAGATTTCAGATTTGCCGCAATTTCTAAAATAGCTTCTTCTTCACTGTATGTATTATAAATTGATTCTATAATTCCTGAAATTTCAACAATTGGTCTCAAAAATCTTGAATGATATTTTTCAAATGTCTCATGAAGCAATTCTATAAATTCTAATCGAGATTTTGTTATCAATATATTTTTTTCAGCGATTTTTCCTTCAAGAATTTGCAGCCAGGATTCATCCTTACGAAAAAAAATTACGTGTAATCGCTCTTTTTGCAAATAATTTAACTCTTTAAGATGCATTTTATGTAATGAATCATATCCACTTACAAGATGATCAAAAAAACTTCGAAGATCTGATTGTGAAGATATAAAAATATTATCCATACTTGGAACAACCCAAAGCAACCAAATAATTTCTTCCAACTTCGCAAGAGAAACCAAAGGAGAACCGTCAGCTTTTGCCGTTCTTCTGCCATTTAAAGCGTTTGTTGACAGTAATGTCTGATATTGATCCTGTTCGACTGTAAGTTCCAAATTCCAAGAAAACGGAGGTGTACCTACGGTATTCAAATCAGCGATAGGAGCTTTTCTAAGGCCTCTGTTCGCCGAAAACAAAGACAACGCTTCCAACACATTTGTTTTACCGGCTCCATTTTCTCCGTACAAAACAACAAAATCTGACGAAAAATTTAACGACAGAGTTCGATATGATCTAAAATTTCTGCAAATGAGTCTTTTTACAATTGCGTTCAAACAATTAGATCCGCATTGGCATTACAACAAACATTGACTCAGGTTCGTCTTCATCAATAATTAAAATAGGAGACAATGATTCTTTAACAAAAATCTTCAAATATTCTCCTTCAAGAGTCTGAGCCACATCAAGCAAATAGTTTGCGTTAAATCCAGAAGACCATCCTTCTCCGGAATATGCTACGTCTATCTCGTCTTTACCTGTTCCTACTCGACTATTAACAGCATAACAGACCAATGTATCTTTGCTTAACTCAAGTTTTACTGATCTTACTTTATCTTCAGACATAATAGCTATTCGATCGAGAGTTTCACAGAAACTTGTCCTTTTCACCCTGAAAAAATCGTTATTAGAATCAGGAATAACTCGTTTATATTCAGGAAATACTCCTTCAACTAACTTCGCTATGAATATTATATCTCCGAAAACAAACTGTATCTGATTTTCTGTAAGAGTTATCGAAATTTCATCTTCAAAGATATCTAAAAGTTTCTTTATTTCAAAAACTGTTTTTTTGGAAATGATAACCCCTTGAATCGTTTCTTTTATATCAATATCGATTTGTGTTGTCGAAAGTCTGTGCCCATCTGTAGATGCAGCTTTAAGTTTTGAGTCTTCTTTATGAACGTAGATACCGTTTAAATTTCGTCGACTTTCTTCGGGAGACATAGAAAATTTTGTTCTGCTAATTAATTTAGCAAGATCTTTAGATTTTAATTTTATACTAAATCCATTTTTTAAGGTTTCAACTTCAGGGAACCCACTTGGATCGAGAGTAGAAAGTTCAAACTTTGATCGTCCCGAAATAATTTGCAACTTATTTCCTTTATCAAGCAAAGAAAATTCTAAAACTGCGTCTCCAGCCGCTTTTTTGACGATATCATTTAGCGTACTTGCTGGTACAGCAGCCATTCCGAAGGTATCAACTTCAGCGGGAACTTTTTCGATGATTGATTGATCAAGATCCGTTGCTTTTATACATAATCCTGATTCATTAAAATCCAATAATACGTTAGATAATATTGGTACAATAGATTTCTTATCAGCAATGCTAACAGTACGCATTAAAGCCGGTAATATGTCATTCTTTGATACTTTTGCTCTCATAATCGCTCCGATATATCAAAATTCATGCTACATCCTCATGATATTGTATACAACGATTTGCGAGAAATATCCAGATAAAGTTACATAATCCGATATTTTTTTCAAAAATCAAGAAGCTATATTGTTAAATATTAAACTTTCTCCTGTCATATCATCCGGTTTTTTCAATCCGAGCACATCCAGCATTGTCGGAGCAATATCTCGCAAACCGCAATCCGATTTCAATTCGGCATTTTTCAGTTCATCGGAAACCAGAATAAACGGCACGAGATTTGTTGTGTGAGCCGTATGAGGTTGATTTTTTTCGAAATTAAACATCTCTTCAGCATTCCCGTGATCAGCGGTTACTATCATACAACCGCCTTTGTTGTATACAACATCGAAGATTCGTTTAACGCATTCGTCTACGCATTCAATCGCAGAAATTGCCGCTTCAAAATTGCCTGTATGACCTACCATATCCGGATTTGCAAAATTTATAACATAAACATCTCGATCGTCTTTGTTTAAACGATCAATAACTGAATCTGTAACTTCTTTTGCTGACATTTCCGGAGCTAAATCATAAGTCTCGACTTTCGGAGAAGGTATAAGCGCACGATCTTCTCCGTCAAACGGATCTTCTACTCCTCCATTAAAGAAGAAAGTCACATGTGGATATTTTTCAGTTTCAGCCGCTCGTAATTGAGTTAAATTATTTTTGGATAAAACCTCTCCCAAGGAATTTTTTATCTGCTGACGTTTAAACATAACTCCAACTTTTTCTTTAAATTCAGAAGCATACTCTGTTACACCAACTATAGCTGAAAACTCAGGTAAGCCGTAAGGACGTACAAATCCTGAAAACGCTTCATCAGTAAGTGCCGTTAGCATTTGCCTTACTCTATCAGCTCTAAAATTAAACACAATAAACGCATCACCTTTTTGAACACCATCATAACCATCTATTGCCACAGGAGGAATGAATTCATCTGATATATCTTCCTTATAACAATGTTCGATATATTTTTTAGGTGAATCCCAAAACGTAACAGGACGAACTATGCAATTATAAGCTTGTTCTGTTCTTTCCCAACGTTTATCTCGATCCATCTGAAAATAACGGCCTCCCAATGTAGAGATTTTTAAACGATTACCAAAATGGTTCTCGAACATATCAATATATTTTTCAGCACTTCTTGGAGGTGTGTCTCTTCCGTCAATACAAGCATGCACAAGGACTTTTATTCCACAATTCAGCAAAACATCGGCAATCGCAAACAAATGTTCAATATGAGAGTGAATCCCCCCATCGGATAATAATCCCCATAAATGACACCGCTGCCCGTTTTCTTTTAATTTGGAAATTATGGATTTTAATTCAGGGATATCCTTTATTGTATTTTCTTCTCCCGCTTTTGAAATTCTCGGTAAATCTTGAAATATTACTCGTCCTAAACCGATTGCGGTATGTCCGACTTCTGAATTTCCCATTTGACCATCAGGTAATCCCACATGTAATCCGGAAGCATGTAAAAGCGTATGCGGATATTCATTCCAGAGTTTATCGATAGTTGGCGTTTTTGCTGTGTAAACCGCATTAAATTCATGTTTTTCAGAAAAACCAAACCCATCTAATATACATAAAACTAAAGGTTTCTTTGACATATTTCATACTCCATACTTCAGTAAAAACTTCTTGAAAAAATACCCGTATTTTTCATTTATAACGTCACGAAAAGGACATAAATATATCCTCTTCGCAACGTCATAAATACTATTTCTTACCTTTTAAATATACATCCACCTATGAAATTAGCTTGAGAGCCAAGTTCTTCCTCAATTCTCAGTAGCTGATTATATTTTGCGACACGATCCGATCTTGCCGGCGCACCGGTCTTAATTTGTCCCGCATTAACTGCAACTGATATATCAGCAATCGAGGTATCCTCAGTTTCGCCTGAACGATGTGAAATAACGGCGTTCATTCCAGCTCTCTGAGTCATTTGTATTGCTCGCAAAGTTTCTGTTAACGTTCCTATTTGGTTCAATTTGATCAAAACAGCGTTTGCGACACCTTCCGAAATACCCCTTTCGATACGCTTTGGATTGGTAACGAAAACATCGTCGCCAACAAGCTGAATTTTCCCACCAAGAGTATCTGTTAAGCTCTTCCAGCCTGCCCAATCTTCTTCACTCATTCCATCTTCAATTGAAATTACAGGATATTCGGAAACTAATTTCTCATAATATTTGACCATTTCATGAGATGTAAGCGTTAATCCCTCACCTTTAAGGTGATATTTTCCATCTTTGTAAAACTCAGTCGCAGCGACATCCAAACCGAACATTATATCAGTTCCAGGCTTATATCCAGATACTTCTATAGCTTTTAATAAATGCTCCAAAGCTTCTTTTGATGTCTTAAGATTTGGCGCAAATCCTCCTTCGTCTCCGACATTTGTTACAAGTCCAGCAGAATGAAGTTCTTTTTTCAAAGAATGATATACTTCCGCCCCCATTCTTAACGCATGAGCAAAAGATTTCGCTCCAACCGGAAGAATCATGAATTCTTGTACATCAAGACCATTATCCGCATGCGCTCCACCGTTTAAAATATTCATCATCGGCAGAGGAAGTGTACAAGCAGCCGCACCGCCTACATAGCGATAAAATGGCAGCTCACTTTCCATTGCTGATGCTTTTGCTACCGCTAAACTGACGGAAAGCATAGCATTTGCGCCAAGTTTCCCTTTGTTATCAGTCCCATCAAGACCTATCATTTCCTCGTCTATGCTGATTTGATCGGTGGACTCCATACCAACGATTGCCTCACAGATAGTTTCATTGACATTTTCAACGGCTTTAAGAACACCTTTTCCGAGATAACGTGACTTATCTCCATCTCTGAGTTCAACAGCTTCAAAAGACCCGGTAGAAGCTCCACTTGGAACAGCCGCCGAAGCGACAATTCCACTGTCTAATTCAACTTCGGCTTCTACAGTAGGATTTCCTCTGGAATCGAGAATTTCTCTTGCATATACATTTACTATGGTACTCATTAATAACTCTCTCCATTACTATAAAAAAACATTGCTGTAATGTTACAATAATGAAGATGGTATTCGCAATGGTGAAAAAGTAAATTAGTTAAAATTATTTTAAATTTGCCATGAAGCTTCTCTAAAGTAATTCAAAAATTAACTATATGTTTTGAACGAATAATTAAAGAAAAAGTTTGTGCGTTTTTTATTTACTTATTACTGTATAAATGCTTTTATAGTTTAGGTACTAGTATAAATTTGGTGTTAATATTATGAAAACAAGCGTCGAAATAGCTCAAGAATGCAAATTACAGCCGATTTATAAAATTGCGGAAAAATTAAATCTCTCCGCCGATGATATTGAATCATATGGAAAATATAAAGCTAAAATCGCAAATCACGTTTGGGAACGAATTAAAAATAACCCAAACGGAAAATTGATTCTTGTTACGGCAATTAATCCAACTCCAGCCGGTGAAGGAAAAACAACAACAAGTATCGGCCTAGCTGACGCATTTCGAAAAATCGGGAAAAAATCGATCTTGGCCTTACGAGAACCATCTATCGGGCCATGTTTCGGTATTAAGGGGGG